>NZ_JARAVM010000013.1:0-215541 GCF_033792735.1 Streptomyces sp. PA03-3a | reverse complement strand
CGCCGGCGCGCGCGCCCCGCTGGCAGCCGGCTCCGCGCGGGCCGCGGCCGCCGCCGACGCGGGCACCACCGCGCTCGTCCTGTACGACACCGCCGGCCCCTACGGGCACCTCGGCGAGCTGTACGCCATGGCCACCGCCAACCTCGCCGGCCACTTCGGGACGGTGACCGCCAAGCCCGTCTCGCAGTACACCGCGGGCATGGTCGGCCAGTACACGGCCACCTACTACATCGGCTCCACCTACTACGGCGGAAGCGTCCCGGACGCCGTTCCCGCCGCCTTCTACCAGGACGTGGTCACCACCACGCGCCCGGTGACCTGGCTCGCCGACAACATCTGGTCGCTGGCGAACGCGACGGGCGTCGCCCAGTTCCAGAACAAGTACGGCTGGGACCCCACCGCGTCGTACTTCGAGGCGAACGGCAGCGTCGGCAGCGTCACGCAGGTGACGTACAAGAACCAGACCCTCACCCGGAAGGTCCCCGCCGGCCAGGACGGCGGCGTGCTGCGGCCCGCCGTCATGCCGGGGCCCGGCTACCCGGCGGTGACACGGCTGGCCACCGCCCGCGACACCAGCACGGGCACCGACTTCCCGTGGGCGCTGCGCTCGGGCAACCTCACCTACGTCGGTGAGATCCCCTTCGCCTACGTCTCCGAGAGCGACCGGATCATCGCCTTCCAGGACCTGCTCTTCGACTCCCTCGCCCCCGCCACCGCCGAGCGGCACCGGGCCATGATGCGGCTGGAGGACATCAGCCCCAACTCCGACCCCGCGGAGCTGCGGGCCATCGCCGACTACCTCGCCGCGGAGCAGATCCCCTACGGCATCAACGTCATCCCCGTCTACACCGACCCCAAGGGCACGTACAACAACGGTCAGCCGCAGACGGTCACCCTGGTGCAGCGTCCGCAACTGGTCGCCACCCTGAAGTACATGCTCCAGCACGGCGCCGTGCTGATGAACCACGGGTACACCCACCAGCACGGGAACACCGCCAACCCCTACAACGGCGTCACCGGCGACGACTTCGAGTTCTACCGGGCCCACGTCGACGCCTCCGACAACGTGGTCTATGACGGGCCGGTCACCGGGGACTCCGCCCTGTGGGCGCAGACCCGGGTCACCCTGGGCCTGACGCAGTTCGCCCTGGCGGGCCTGCCGGTGCCCAAGCTGTGGACCACCCCGCACTACGCGGCCTCCGCCACCGACTACAAGGTCTTCGCCCGGAACTACACCGCGCGTCTGGAACGTTCGCTGTACTTCTCCGGCACCCTCGGCGGCAGTACGGCCGACCCCAACCGCTTCATCGGGCAGTTCTTCCCCTACGTCGTCAAGGACGTGTACGGCACCAAGGTGCTGCCCGAGAACATCGGCAACTACGAGCCCGAGGCCTACAACAACCACCCGGCGCGCCTGCCGGCCGACCTGATCGCCTCGGCCAAGGCGAACCTCGCCGTGCGCGACGGCTACGCCAGCTTCTTCTACCACCCCTACTACCCGGTCGAGCCGCTCAAGGAGACGGTCGAGGGCATCCGCGCCCTGGGCTACACCTTCGTCAGCCCCGCGACCGCCGGATGACCCTGTCCGGGAGGACCGCCGCCGCGACCGTCGCGGCGGCGGTCCTCGCCCTCACCGCCGGCTGCACCACCGTCGGCGCCCGGCCCGCGGACCGTCCCGACGACCGGCCGCACGAGCGCCCCCGCGACACCGCGGACGACCGCGTCCGCGGCATCGCGCTGCCCTCCTGGGCCGCGGACGACTACGACAGCCCCGCGGCCGGGCGCTACCTGCGCGGCATCGCCGCCACCGGCGCCGGGTGGGTGTCCTTCACCCCCACCTGGTACCAGTCCGGTATCCACGACTCCTCGATGCGCACCACCGGGGAGACCGCGAGCGACGCGAGCCTGCGGCGGATCGTCCGAGAAGCGCACGCCGCCGGCCTGAAGGTGCTGCTCAAGCCGCACGTCGACCTCACCGGCGGTGGCGACCGGGCCGGCATCACGCCCGCCGACCCCGGCGCGTGGTTCGCCTCGTACACCCGCTTCATCACCCACTACGCGGAACTGGCGGGATCGCTCGGCGTCGAGCGGTTCTCCGTCGGCACCGAACTGGCCGGCACCTCGCGGGACGGTAGGCGCTGGGAGGCGGTGATCCGCGCCGTCCGGGAGGCCTACGGCGGTCCGCTGGTCTACGCCGCCAACTACGACGAGTACGAGCACGTCCCCTTCTGGGGCGCCCTCGACCTGATCGGCGTCGACGCCTACTGGCCGCTGGCCGACCGCCCCACCACCGACGCCCGCAGGCTGCGCGACGCCTGGCGGCCCGTCATCCGGGAGCTGGCCGGCCACTCCGCCCGGTACCACCGCCGCGTGCTGTTCACGGAGGCCGGGTACGTCAGCCAGCGGGGGGCGACCACGGCGCCGTACTCCTGGACCGTCAGCCGGCAGCCGGGGGAGGCCGAACAGGCGGCCGCCTACGAGGCGCTGCTCTCCGCCCTGGACGGGGAGCGCTGGTGGGCCGGGGTGTGCTGGTGGATGTGGGACGACTGGCCGGACAGCGGTGAGACCCCGGCCCGGCTCACGTACAGCCCGCACGGCAAACCCGCGGAGGAGGTACTGCGCCGCTGGTGGCGCACATGAGCGTGACAATTCCGACTAAACGCTGACATTGTGTCGTCATGACGGCTCTCGCACCCGGCGCAACCGAGGACACGACGGACTTCGCCGACGCCGACCGGGGATTCCTCGGTGCCCTGACCCCCGGCCGCGTCACCGACGGCGGCGGCCGGGTGGTCTGGGACGGTGACGCGTACTCCTTCCTGCAGGGCCCGTGCCCCGACACCGCGCACCCCGGCCTGTGGCGGCAGAGCCGGCTCGCGTCCCGGCAGGGCCTGTTCGAGGTCGTCGAAGGCATCTACCAGGTACGCGGCCTCGACCTGTCGAACATGACCCTCGTCGAGGGGGACCGCGGGGTCGTCGTCATCGATCCCCTCCGCTCCGCCGAGTGCGCCGCCGCCGCCCTCGCCCTCTACCGCGAGCACCGGGGGGACCGGCCCGTCACCGCCCTCATCTACAGCCACTCGCACGTCGACCACTTCGGCGGCGCCCGCGGCGTCCTGCCGCACGGCCACGACCCGGTGCCCGTCCTCGCCCCGTCCGGCTTCCTGGAGCACGCCGCGGGCGAGAGCGTCGACGCCGGGGTCGCGATGACCCGCCGCGCCGTCTACATGTACGGCTCCGAACTGCCCAAGGGGCCGGCCGGGCAGATCGGCTGCGGCCTCGGCCAGACCGCCTCCACCGGCACCGTCACCCTGATCCCGCCGACCGTGCACGTCACCCGCACCGGCCAGGACGAGACGATCGACGGGGTCCGGATGATCTTCCAGCTGACCCCGGGGGCCGAGGCGCCCGCCGAGATGAACTTCCACTTCCCCGCCAAGCGGGTGCTGTGCATGGCGGAGAACGCCACGCACACCATGCACAACGTCCTCACCCTGCGCGGCGCGCAGGTCCGCGACGCCCGGCTGTGGGCGCACTACCTCAACGAGGCCCTCGTCCTCTTCGGCAACGCCTCCGACGTCGTCATCGCCTCCCACCACTGGCCGACCTGGAGCCGCGAGGGCATCCACCGGCTGATGTCCCACCAGCGCGACCTGTACGCCTACCTCCACGACCAGACCCTGCGGCTGATCAACCGAGGCCTCACCGGCAGCGAGATCGCCGAGGAACTGACCCTGCCCCCCGCCCTGGAACGGCTCAACTCCAACCGCGGCTACTACGGCTCCCTCAGCCACAACGTGAAGGCCGTCTACCAGCGCTACATGGGCTGGTTCGACGGCAACCCGGCCCACCTGTGGCAGCACCCCCCGGTGGCGGAGGCGCGCCGCTACGTGGACTGCCTCGGCGGCACCGACGCCACCGTCGCCAAGGCCAGGGAGTACGCCGAGGCGGGCGACCTGCGCTTCGCCGTCACCCTGCTGGGCCACGCCGTCTTCGCCGACCCCGGGCACGCCTGCGCGGCGGAGGAACTGGCCCTGCTCTACGAGCGCCTGGGGCACGGCTGCGAGAACGGGCCCTGGCGCAACTTCTACCTGATGGGCGCCCAGGAACTGCGGCAGGGCGTCACCAGGACCCCGGTCGTCATCGCCAACCCGGACGTGATGGCCGCCCTCACCGTCGACCAGCTCATCGACTCCCTCGCCATCCGCGTCAACGGCCCCAAGGCGTGGGACGTCCACCTGACCATCGACTGGCGCCTCACCGACGAGCACCGCACCTGGCACCTGACCCTCTCCAACGGCGCCCTCACCTACTTCTCCACCCAGGACGGGCGCCCCGCCGTACGGCACGCCGACCTGACGCTCACCCTCACCCGGCCCGAGCTGCACCGGCTCCTCGCGGGCGGCCGCTTCGAGGGCGTGGAGCACGAGGGGGACCTGAAGGTGGTCGCGACCCTCGTCGGGCTGCTGGACGCCGCCGACCAGGACTTCCCGATCGTCACACCGTGAAGGTCCCCCGGAGCGCGGGGCGCGCGGCGGTCCGGCACCGCACCGTCGAAGCGAACGGAATCCGGCTGCACATCGCGGAGGCGGGCGAGGGCCCGCTCGTCCTGCTGCTGCACGGGTTCCCCGAGTGCTGGTACTCCTGGCGCCACCAGTTCGGGCCGTTCGCCGCCGCCGGCTACCGGGTGGTCGCCCCCGACCAGCGGGGCTACGGCCGCAGCGAACGGCCCGGCGCCGTCGAGGAGTACACCGTGCTCGACCTCGTCGGCGACGTCGTCGGCCTCGTGCACGCCCTCGGCGAGAGCCGCGCCGCCGTGGTCGGCCACGACTGGGGCGCCCCCGTCGCCTGGAACACCGCGCTGATGCGGCCGGACGTCGTCCGCGCCGTCGCCGGCCTCAGCGTCCCGCCGACCGTGCGCAGCGGCGGCACACCGCCGTTGCGGGCCATGCGGGAGCTGTACGGCGGGCACTTCTACTGGAACTACTTCGAGCGGCCCGGTGTCGCCGACGCCGAGTTCGCCGCCGACCCGCGGACGACCTTCCGGCGCTTCCTGTACGGCGCCTGCGGCGCCAACCCCGCCAACGACCCGGTTCCGGCGCAGCCCCTCGTACCGCCGGGCGGCGGCTTCCTCGACATCGTCGAGGAGCCCGAGGAACTGCCGGAGTGGCTCACCGAGGAGGACCTCGACGCCTTCACCGCCGAGTACGCCGGGCCGGGCTTCACCGGCGGGCTCAACTGGTACCGCAACATCGACCGCAACTGGCGGCTGACCGCGCCCTGGGCCGGCGCCGCGCTCCAGGTCCCCGCCCTCTACGTCACCGGCGACCGCGACCTCGTCCACGGCTTCCCGGGGATGTCCGAGCTGATCCCGGCGCTGCGGCGGCTCCACCCCACGCTGCGCGAACCGGTGGTGCTGCCCGGGTGCGGGCACTGGACCCAGCAGGAGCGCCCGGCGGAGGTCAACGCCGCGCTGCTGGACTTCCTGCGGGAGGCCGCCCCGCCCACCGGCTGAGCACCCGCGCGGTCAGGTGTCGCACTCCAGCACGGTCCGGCACAGCCCGCACCGTGCCTTCACCCGGCCCCGCACGGGTACCCGGATCCGCTGGTGGCACATGGGGCAGGGGAAGGAGACCCGCTGGGGGTCGCCGCCCTCGAAGGCGTAGCCGGCGGCCGGGTACGCGAGGCCGCGCCGCCGGTCGTGGGCGTACCGGCGGCGGCCCGCCCAGCCGCAGCCGACCATCGGCGGATGCCGCAGATCGTCCTCGGCGACCCGCAGTCCGGCCCGGTAGGCCTCGCGGGCCCTCGGGCTGGTGAGCCACGGCTCGATGTCGTCGCCGAAGGCCTGCGCCCGCTTGGCCAGGACGTAGCCGAACTCCTCCGGGGTGAGGTAGCCCAGCTTGGACGCGGCCGTCGTCAGCCGCTCCCCGAGCAGCGCCGGCTCCTCGCGGTAGGAGTCCAGCAGCAGCCATCCCGCGCCCAGATAGGTCGTGGCGGTGTCGGTCAGGATCTCGTTCTCCCGCGCTCCGGGGAACTCCAGGCCCAGCCGGTGCAGGTAGACGTGCATGACCTCGTGCGCCAGCACCGCCCCGACGTCCCGCCGGTCGTCCCGGAAGCGGCCGTGCAGCTCCACGAAGTACTCGGGCCCCGCGGCCAGTTCCACGTTGCCCGCGTGCACCATGTCCCGGAAACTGACCACCATGCGGGCCTCCGGCAGGCGGAAGTGCTGCACGATGGCCCGGGCCACCCGCTGGGCGCCCAGATGGAGGTCCTCGTCCGCGGGGAAGGCCACGGCCTCCGGGCGCACGCTCGCCGGGAAGCGGCTCACCGTGTCGTACGACAGCCGCCGGTAGAGCGCGGTCAGGGCGGTCCGCACCTGCTCCAGATGCGGGAAGCCGTGCACGATCGGGCTGGACGACGGCTCGGTCACGGCGCCTCCCCAAGCGGGTACGACGCTTCGAGCCTACGCGTCGACCCAGGCCGTTGTCGCCGTGCGCTCCGGCCCCGCGCCGCTCGCCGAACCACCCACCGGCACACCCAGCGCCGCGAGCCGCTCCACGGCGGTCGGCGCGGTGCCGCCCTCCGCCTGGTACACGCTGAGCAGCAGCCGGCCGCCCGGCTCCACGAGCTCCGCCAGGAGTCTGCGCACCAGGTCGCCCAGCCGGCGCTCGGGCACGCAGTCGGCGAGGGCGTGCACGAACGTGAACCGCCCGCCGTCCGCCGGCCGCCAGTCCAGCGCGTTGCCCACGGCTATCCGCCCGGCCCAGCGCGGCAGCCGGCGCCGGGCCAGCTCCACCAGGCGCGGGGCGAAGTCCACACCGTAGGGCTCGATCACCCGGCCCCGCTCCGCCGCCCACCCCCGCACCGAATCCATCAGCAGCCCGTTGGCGCAGCCGACGTCCAGGAACGTGCCGTCCTTGTGCAGCGCCTCGACCACCATCGAGCGCCGCGCGCGCCACTGCTCCGGCTCCCGGCCGAAGCCCGAACCGCCCTCGGGCGTGGTCGCCCGCAGGTAGGCGGGCTCCAGCAGGCGCAGGTTGTCGGCGAAGTACGAGGCGTCGTCCTGTTCCCGGAAGGAACGCGCGGCGTCCAGCACGGCACGCCGGTCGGAACCCTGGGGGAGCATGCCCGCGATCGTGCCGGCGTCGGCCACGACCAGGTCCGCGTCGGCGGCGTGCGGCCGCCGGCCCCGGTAGCGGTCGCCGTCCAGCCAGGCGTAGAGCCGCTGCCGCCCGGGGTCCCAGGCGAAGGGGTGCACACGCTGCCGGTAGTAGCCGGCGGTCTCCAGCGGCACCCGGGCGGCGGTGTCGAGGATCCAGTCCTCTCCGGGCAGCACCTCGCCGGAGGGCAGCCGCACCACCCCGTCGCCGCCGCGTACCGCGCCCACCAGGCCGCCCGGCAGGAACGGCACGAAGGTGACCCGGCGCACCGACGCGGGGTCCGGGTCCTGCCCGACCGGCTCGTACGCCGTTCGTCCCGTGTCCATACCGTCCCCCTCGGCCTTGTGTGTCCGCATGCCGCCGCACCCGGCGGCGGCATGCGGACACCGTACAAGCGGGCACCGACACCGACACCGGGCCGGCGGCCCCTCACCCCGTGACGGCCGGCCCCGGAGCCTGCCCGTAGCAGAGGCAGAACGGGTGCCCTGCCGGGTCGGCGAAGACCCGGAAGCCGCTGCGCTCGCCGCCGCTGTCGTGCAGGAAGACGGCGCCCAGCGCCACGACCTCCTCGTGGGCCCGCTCCACGTCGGCGCGGGTCGGGACGTCGAAGTCGAGGTGGAACTGCTGGGGGTGCTCCGGGTCGGGCCAGCGCGGAGGCCGGTGGAAGGGCACTTCCTGGAAGGCGAACCGGGCACCGTGCGGGGCCGTCAGGGTCACCCACGAGGGGTCCGCGGTGTCCAGCGCCCAGCCCAGGATGCCCTGGTAGAAGGTGCCCAGCGCGGTCGGGTCCGGGCAGTCGATCACGGTGCACTGCAAGGTGGCGATCATCCGCCGAGCCTGCCCGGCGTCCTCCTGCGGACGCAAGACCCGCCCCCAGGACCATACTTTCGGCTGATACGGAACCCGTCCGGCGGTGGAGGCCCCGGCACCCTCGGGCTCAGTACGGTGGGACCCGTGGCCGGCCGCCCGTCGCCCGGCGGCCGGCCACGACGTCCGTACCGCCGCCGCCCGAGGGACCCCGACCCATGTCCGCCGTCCGCGCCACCTCCGCCGCGACCGTCCGGACCGCCGTCGCCCGGACCGCCGTCGCCCGGACCGCCGTCGCCCGGACCGCCGTCGCCCGGGGCGCGGCGCTCGCCGCGCTCGTGGTCCTCGTGGGGTGCGTGGCCGGGATCCCCGGCGCCCTCGGTCCGGGGCCGGCGCTGACCGGCGCGCTGCTGCCGGCGACGGGCGTCTTCGGTGTCCTCCACGCCGTCCGTCCGAGGTGAGCCCGGGATGCGGATGACGCACCGTCGCATCAACGTCCTCGCCCTCGTCCTCCTCGCCGTCGCCGCCGCCGCGACCGGCTGGGCGGCCACCCACGCGGGGCAGGGCCGGGCGGCCGCCGTCGTCCACGGCAGCACACCCGCCCGCGCCTCCGACCCGGACGGGCACACCCCCGTGACGATCGACATCCCCAGCGCGGGCGTGCACGCCCGGGTCGTCGATCTCGGGGTCACCGACGACGGCACCCTCCAGATCCCCGCCACCGAGCAGGGCCGCTACGCCGGCTGGTACGACCGCAGCGCCGCCCCCGGCGACACCGGCACCTCCGTGATCGTGGGCCGCGACGACGGCAGGCGCGGACGCGCGGTCTTCCACGACCTCCACGAGGTGCGCCTGGCCGACACCGTCGACGTCACCCGGCGCGACGGCAGCCGCGTCCGCTTCACCGTCACGCAGGTCGAGCACCTGCCCCGGCACGCCCTGGTCACCGAGGTCCGGCGCGCCGGCGGCGACACGTCCACCCTTCGGCTCGTCACCTGCGCGGGAGACCGGCACGACGGTGGCCGGCCCACCGGGACGCTGGTCGTGCGGGCGACCGCCGTCCACGCCTCCTGAGTCGCGCGCCCGCACGTCCCCCGCCCCCGGTTGCCGCGGCATTTTCGGCGGAGGATCGTGAGGAGCGGGGCCGCTCCGCATCGGATGACGGAGTCGCGCGCCCTCGCAGCGGCGCGCCACCCGGTTCCCCGCCGCCTCGGGCGCCGCCCGGCCGACACCGGGTCGTGCCCCGAAAGCCGGGTGGCCGCGGGCACCCGGGACGCAGGGCCACGGGAGGCCGCGATGTGTTTCGTGCATTCTGGTACCGCAGGCGCCCGCAGCCTGGTCCAGCAGGCCTCCGCGGGACCGGCCGCGGCCGCGCTGTCGGCACTGGCGGCGGGTGGCGGGACGGTCGGCGGCATGGACGTCGCCGGCGCCGGCGGCCCGGACGTGACGACGGGACCGGACGGGGACAAGGTCGTGGACGGGTTCGGCCACGTGCTGCACAACCGATGGAACCGCGACCTGCGTCCGGTCACCACGGTGCGGCCGGGCGAGGTCGTCCAACTGCTGTGCCGCGACGCCCTGGACATCGGCGCCGCGGCCCGGACGATGACCCCCGAGGCGACCCTGACCATCGACCTGGGGAAGGTCCATCCGCTCACCGGCGCCATCGAGGTGGAGGGCGCGAAGCCGGGTGACATCCTCGAGGTCGAGGTCCTGGACGTCGCCCCCCTCGTGGACTTCGGCTACGTCGTCGTCAGCTCCGCCCTGGGCCTCTTCGGATCCCTGCGCCCCGAACCGCTCGCCCCGCTCGCCCCGTGGAGCGAGGCCTCCCAGCTGAGCGACCCCACTCCCGGCCCTGCCGCCGGTGCCCTGCCGGAGGACCAACCCCACAACAGCGGCGCCCCGTTCATCCAGTTGTTCGGCTTCGAGCGCGGCCAGAACACCGGCTTCGCCACGTTCACCGGCGCCGACACCGGCCGGCAGGCCCGCATCCCCGTCGCGCCCTTCATGGGGATCATGGGCGTCGCGCCCCTGCGCAAGGGCATGTACCGCACCTTCCCACCCGATGTCAGCGGCGGAATGGGCGGCAACACGGACATCCGGCAGCTCGTCAGGGGAACACGGATGCAGATCCCGGTCTACGCCGAGGGCGCGTTGTTCTCCGCCGGGGACGGGCACATGGCGCAGGGCGACGGAGAGGTGACCGGGACGGCCATCGAGACGCTCATGGCGGTCACCCTGCGCTTCGGCATCGTCCCGGACACGGTGATCGCCGGCCCCCGCGCCGTCGTGCCCGCCGCGGACCCGACTCAGCTGGCCCTGTCCGAGGAGATGCTCGCCCAGGGCTACTACCAGACGACCGGCACCGGACCGGACCTGATGGAGAACGCCAAGAACGCGGTCCGGGACATGATCGACTGGCTCGCCGGCGACCAGGGGCTGAGCCTGCACGAGGCCTACACGCTCTGCAGCGTGGCGGGCGACCTGAAGATCAACGAGACGGTGGACCTGCCGTCCTGGCTCGTGTCGATGACCCTTCCGCGCGGCATCTTCACCTGACGGCAGGCCGGGGCCGACGTCCGGGCGCCGGAGCCGGGCGACGGCGGGCCGCGGGGAACCCCCGTGCGCCGCGGGCCGGGCATGGGGCAGCATGGCGGCATGCCTGCTCTCACGCGCGCCGAGGCCGAGACCCGCGCCCGGCTGATCGCCGTCCAGCACTACTCCGTCGACCTGGACCTCACCCGCGGCGACGAGGTGTTCGGATCGACCACCGACATCCGCTTCACCGCCCTCGCCGACGGCGACACCTTCGTCGAGCTGAAGCCGGCCGTGCTGCACGCCGCCGTCCTGGACGGGCGACCGCTGGATCCCGCGACCCTGGACGGCAACCGGCTGCCGCTCACCGGCCTCGCCGCCGGACCCCACGAGCTGCGGGTCGAGGCGGACATGCGGTACTCCCGCACCGGTGAAGGCATGCACCGCTTCACGGACCCGTCCGACGGCGAGACGTACCTGTACACCCAGCTCTTCCTGGACGACGTGCAGCGCGTCGTCGCCGCCTTCGACCAGCCCGACCTCAAGGCCGTCTTCGAGGTCGCCGTGACCGCGCCCGCCGCGTGGACCGTCCTCGGCAACGGCGTCGCCGAGCGCACCGGCGAGGCGGAGGGCCGCTGGCGCGTCGCGGCGACCCCGCCGATCAGCACCTACCTGCTCGCCGTCGCGGCCGGCCCCTGGCACTCGGTGCGCACCGAGCACGCGGGTCTGCCCTTCGGGCTGCACTGCCGCCGCTCGCTCGCCCCGTACCTGGACGCCGACGTCGAGGAGCTCTTCGACATCACCCGGCGCTGCTTCGACCGCTACCACGAGCTGTTCGAGGAGCCGTACCCCTTCGACTCCTACGACCAGGCCTTCGTCCCCGAGTTCAACGCGGGCGCGATGGAGAACCCCGGCCTGGTCACCTTCCGCGACGAGATGGTCTTCCGCTCCGCCGTCACCGACACCGAGCGGCAGACCCGCGGCATGGTCGTCGCCCACGAGATGGCCCACATGTGGTTCGGCGACCTGGTCACCCTGCGCTGGTGGGACGACATCTGGCTCAACGAGTCCTTCGCCGAGTACATGGGCTACCAGGTGCTCTCCGAGGCGACCCGGTTCACCGATACGTGGACCGACTTCGCCGTCGCCCGCAAGGGCTGGGGCTACGACGCCGACCAGCGCCCCTCCACCCACCCCGTCGCCCCCGCGCCGGAGGCCGTTCCCGACACCGCCTCGGCCCTGCTGAACTTCGACGGCATCTCCTACGCCAAGGGCGCCTCGGCGCTGCGCCAGCTCGTCACGTGGCTCGGCCGCAAGGACTTCCTCGCCGGCATCAACGAGCACTTCGCGCGGCACCGCTTCGGCAACGCCGCCCTCGCCGACTTCATCGACTCCCTCGCCGGCGCCACCGACCGCGACGTGCACGCCTGGGCCGACCGCTGGCTGCGCACGACCGGCGTCGACACGCTCACCCCCGTCCCCGCGGACGCCGACGGCGGCTGGCGGCTCGACGTCACGCAGCAGGGCGGCCGCCCGCACCGCATCGCCGTCGCCGCGTACGACCGCGCCGGCGACGACCCGGCGCAACTGGTGCTGCGCGAGCGCTTCGAGACCGACGTGCCCGCGAACGGCGAGACGCCCGGCGCCCGTCCTGGAACCCGTCCCGACCTGGTGCTCCTCAACGACCAGGACCTGACGTACGCCAAGATCCGCTTCGACGCCCGGTCCTGGGACACCCTGGTCGCCGCGCTGCGCGGCCTGCCCGACCCGCTCAGCCGGGCCCTGGTCTGGAACGCCGCCCGCGACCTCGTCCGGGACGGCGAACTCCCGCCCGCCGCCTACCTCGACGTCGCCCGTACCCACCTGACGTACGAGACCGACATCGCCGTCGTGCAGGGGGTGCTCGGGTTCGCCCGCGGGCAGATCGCCGACCGCTACCTGCCCGCCGCCGAACGACCCGGCGCGCTCGCCACGCTGGAGGCGCTCGCCCGCGACCTGCTCGCCGGCGAGGACCCCGGGCTGCGGCTGGCCGCGGCCCGCGAGCTCATCGCCGCCACCGCCGACCCCGGTGCCCTGCGCGGCTGGCTCACCGAGGGCTCACTGCCCGGCGGGCCCGCGCTCGACCCCGAACTGCGCTGGCAGATCCTCACCCGGCTCAGTGTCCTGGGCGCGGCGTCGGACGAGGACATCGCGGCCGAACTGGCCTCCGACCCCAGCGCCACCGGCCAGGAGGGCGCCGCCCGCTGCCGGGCGGCGCTGCCCGACCCGGAGGCCAAGCGGGACGCCTGGGCGCGGATGTTCGACGGCGACACCCTGTCCAACTACCTCTTCACGGCCACCGCCCAGGGCTTCTGGCAGCCCGAACAGCTCGACCTCGTCCGGGAGTACGTGCCCCGGTTCTTCCCCGCCGCGGTGGCGGTCGCCGCCCGCCGGGGCCCCGCACTCGCCGAGGCCGCGGGCCGCTGGGCCTTCCCCGTCCCCGTCGTCGAGGCCGCCGTGCTCGACCTCGGCGAGGAGTGCCTCCGCACCGGCGACCCCGCCCCCACCCCCGCGCTGCGCCGCCGACTCGCCGACCAGCTCGACGACCTGCGCCGCGCCCTGCGCGTGCGGACCGGCTGAGGACGCCCGCGCGGGGCCGGGCGGCGCGGACGGCCACGGTGACCGGTGCGCGCCCGGGAGCCGATGGGGGCATTGCGCCGTACAGTGAGCGACGCTCGAGCGGAAAGCAACCTGGAGGTACGCATGTTCGGCAGAGTCGGGGCACCGGAGCTGCTCCTGATACTGGTCGTACCGGCCGTCGTCGTCATCGGCATCGTGATCGCCGTCGTGCGCAGGCGGCAGCCCCGGCCCGACGCGGCGGCGTGGCAGGAGCGGCAGCACTGACCGCCTCGCACGCGGACTGACGCACCGAAGCCCCGCGGCGGCCCGGAACCATCCGGGCCGCCGCGGGGCTTCGCCATGGTCCCCGGGTGGGCGCCCACGGGGTCCGGGGCGGCGCCTCGGCTCGTGGGCGGTCCGCGGGTGCGCCGGGGCGGCGACCGTTCGGGGCGCGGTGGCAACACCCGGGGCGGGGGAGCGTCGTTACGCAGGTCGCCCAGCGCGCACGCGCCGGTGACCCGCGACAACGGAGAGGGCGCCGACTCCATGCCACCCCATCTCGCCGGCGGAAGTGAAGGGCCGGACCGGTTGAGCCCGTTGGTCGAGGACGCGCTCGGCGCGCTCGCGGCGGGGGCGGCCGCCCGGAAGGGACCGCTTCCCGCGGGTGGCCCGGGGGCGGTGGAGCGGCGGGTACGGGAGGTACTGGGGGAGGCTCTGCCGGAGGACGGCACCGGGGCCGCGGAGGCGCTGCGCGCGCTGGTCGGGGTGGTCGCCGAGGGCGCGGCCGATCCGGCGGACCCTTTGTGCGCCGCCCACCTGCACTGCCCTCCGCTCGCCGTGGCGGTGGCGGCCGACCTGGCCGCGAGCGCGCTCAACCCCTCGATGGACTCCTGGGACCAGGCACCGGCCGCGACCGCGCTGGAGGCGGAGGTCACTCGCGCACTGGCCCGCCTGGTCCACCCGGACGCGGCCGCGCCGGACGCGCTGATCACGACCGGCGGCACGGAGTCCAACCAGCTCGCCCTGCTGCTGGCCCGGGAGACCGCCACCGGCGTGCGGGTCGTCGCCGGGGCCAACGGCCACCACAGCGTGCCGCGTTCCGCCTGGCTGCTCGGGATGCCCGCCCCCCTCGTCGTGGACACCCCCGGCGGGGTGCTCGACCCGGAGCGGGTGCGGGACGCGCTCGCCGCGGACGGGGGCCCGGCCCTGCTGGTCGCCACCGCGGGCACCACGGACTCGGGGGACATCGACCCGCTCCCCGAACTCGCCCGCGCCGCCCGGGAGTACGGTGCCCGCCTGCACGTCGACGCCGCGTACGGCGGGTCGCTGCTGTTCAGCGACCGGGAGGCGGCAAGGCTCACCGGGCTGCGGGAGGCCGACACCGTCACCCTCGACCTGCACAAACTGGGCTGGCAGCCCGTGGCGGCCGGGGTGCTCGCGGTGCGGGAGGCCGGGCTGCTGCGCCCGCTCGACCACCGCGCCGACTACCTGAACGCCGCCGACGACACCGAGGCCGGCTTCCCCGACCTGCTCGGCCGCTCGCTGCGCACCTCCCGCCGCCCCGACGTGCTGAAGATCGCCGTCACCCTGCGCGCCCTGGGCCGCCGCGGCCTGGGCGGGCTCGTCGAGGCCGTCTGCGACCGGGCCCGCCACCTCGCGGACCTGGTGGACCGGCACCCCGCACTGACCCTGCGTGCCCGTCCGGCCGTCAGCACCGTCCTCTTCCGCCCCACCGGCGCCCGCGACGAGGAGGTCGCCGCGATCCGCCGCCGGCTCATGCTCGACGGCCGCGCCGTCCTCGGCCGGGCCCGCGCCGACGGACGGCTCTGGCTCAAGGCCACCCTGCTCAACCCGGCCACCGCACCCACCGACCTCGAGGCACTGCTCACGCTCGTATGCGCGACCCACCAGGAAGGCAGCACCCCCCGATGACCGCGACCGACGACCACGACCCCCACCGGGACCAGCCCTTCGACCTGCTCGGCATCGGCATCGGCCCGTGCAACCTGTCCCTGGCCGCGCTCGCCGACGGCGTGCCGTACCTCAGCGCGGCCTTCTACGAGCAGGAGCGCTCCTTCCGCTGGCACCCGGGGCTGCTGCTCGACGACGCCACCCTCCAGGTGCCGTTCCTCGCCGACCTGGTGAGCCTGGTCGATCCGACGAGCCGGTGGAGCTACCTGAACTACCTCAGGACCCGAGAGCGGCTCTTCCCGTTCTACTTCGCCGAGCGCTTCCACACGCACCGCGCCGAGTACGACGCCTACTGCCGGTGGGTCGCCGAGTCGCTGCCCAGCACCTGCTTCGGCCACCAGGTCGACACCGTCCGCTGGAACCCCGGGCGCGCCGTGTTCGAGGTGGACCACACCCGGCTGGACGCCGACGGCCAGGCCGAGGCCCTCGGCCGCACGTACGCCCGCAATCTGGTGCTCGGGGTCGGCAGCGCGCCGTACGTGCCGGAACCGCTGCGGCCGCTGGCCGAGTCGCCCGCCGTCCCCGTCGTGCACTCGGCCCACTACCTGGAGCACCGGGACCGGCTGCTGGCCGCCGAGCACGTCACCGTCGTCGGCTCCGGGCAGTCGGGCGCCGAGGTCTTCCTGGACCTGCTGCGTGCCCGGCCCGCCGGGCGCGAACGGCTGACGTGGATCGCCCGCAGCCCCTCGTTCGCCCCGATGGAGTACAGCAAGCTCGGCCTGGAGCAGTTCACCCCCGACTACACGCGCTTCTTCCACGGGCTGGCCGAGCCGGTCCGCGACAACCTCCTGCCCCGCCAGTGGCAGTTGCACCGGGCCATCGACCACGGGACGATCGGCGCCGTCCACGACGAGCTGTACCGCCGCACCCTGGGCGGCGGCTGGCCGGACGCCGTCCTCACTCCCGGTGTGACGGTCCGTACGGCCGGCCGGATGGGGCTGGGAGCCGTCGAACTCCACCTGGAGCACGAGCAGCAGGGCACCCGCAGCAGGCTGGTCACCAACGCGGTCGTCCTCGCCACCGGCTACCGCGAGCGCTCCCTGGACGCGCTGCTCGCCCCGATCCACCCGTACATCCGCCGCGACGCGTCCGGCCGGCCCCGGATCGACGAGTGCCACCGGCTGGAGCTGGACCCGGTTGTCGCGGGCACCGGCGCGGCCGTGCACGTGCAGAACGCCGAGCGCCACACCCACGGTGTCGGGGCCCCCGACCTGGGGCTCGCCGCGTGGCGCTCGGCGGTCGTCCTCAACGCGGTGACCGGCAAGGAGCCCTACCCGCTGCCCTCCCGGACGGCCTTCACGACCTTCGGGCTCGGCGCGGCCACCGAGCCGGTCAGCCCTTGGACCGCGACTTCTCCTTGCGCAAGGCCCGCAGGTACTCGCGGTTCATAGCGGCGATCGACGGCAGCGGGATGCCCTTGGGGCAGGCCGTGGCGCACTCCCCGGTGTTGGTGCAGCCGCCGAAGCCCTGGTCGTCCATGGCCGCGACCATGTCCAGCACCCGGGTCTCGCGCTCGGGCTGCCCCTGGGGCAGCACGTTGAGGTGGTTGACCTTGGCCGAGGTGAACAGCATCGCCGAGCCGTTGGGGCAGGCCGCCACGCACGCGCCGCAGCCGATGCACTCGGCGTGCTCGAAGGCGAAGTCGGCGGCCTCCTTGGGCACGGCCGTCGCGTGCGCCTCGGGGGCGCTGCCGGTGGGCACGCTGATGTAGCCGCCCGCCTGGATCACCCGGTCGAAGGCCGAGCGGTCCACCACCAGGTCCTTGACGACCGGGAAGGCGGCGGCCCGCCACGGCTCGACGTCGACGGTGTCGCCGTCCTTGAAGTGCCGCATGTGCAGCTGGCAGGTGGTGGTCCGCTCCGGGCCGTGGGCCTGGCCGTTGATGACCATGCCGCAGGCGCCGCAGATGCCCTCCCGGCAGTCGTGGTCGAAGGCCACGGGCTCGTCGCCCGCGAGGATCAGCTCCTCGTTGAGGACGTCGAGCATCTCCAGGAAGGACATGTCGGGGCTGATGTCCTCGACGCGGTAGGTGACCATGGCGCCCTCCTCCTCGGAGGACTGCTGGCGCCAGATGCGCAGGGTGAGGTTCACGCGTAGCTCCGCTGGGTGGGGTGTACGTACTCGAAGTCGAGGGCCTCCTTGTGGAGCACCGGGTCCTCGCCGGGACCGGTGAACTCCCAGGCCGCGGCGTACGAGAAGTTCTCGTCGTCGCGCAGGGCCTCGCCGTCCGGGGTCTGGCTCTCCTCGCGGAAGTGGCCGCCGCAGGACTCGGCGCGGTGCAGGGCGTCCAGGCACATCAGCTCGGCCAGCTCCAGGAAGTCGGCGACCCGGTTGGCCTTCTCCAGGGACTGGTTCAGCTCCACGCCGCTGCCGGGCACCTTCACCCGGCGCCAGAACTCCTCGCGCAGCGCCGGGATCCGCTCCAGTGCCTTGCGCAGCCCGGACTCGGTGCGGGCCATGCCGCACTCGTCCCAGAGCAGTTCGCCCAGCTCGCGGTGGAACGAGTCCGGTGTGCGGTCGCCGTCCACGGCGAGCAGCAGGTTCAGCCGGTCCTCGACGTCGGCGACGGCCTCGGCGACCGCGGGGTGGTCGGGGGCCACGGTGTCGTGGGGGCCGCGCGCCAGGTAGTCGTTGATGGTGGCGGGCAGGACGAAGTAGCCGTCGCCCAGGCCCTGCATCAGGGCGCTGGCGCCCAGCCGGTTCGCGCCGTGGTCGGAGAAGTTGGCCTCGCCGATGGCGAACAGGCCCGGGACGGTGGTCTGCAGGTCGTAGTCGACCCACAGGCCGCCCATCGTGTAGTGCACGGCGGGGTAGATCCGCATGGGCCGGGTGTAGGGGTCCTCGGCGGTGATCCGCTCGTACATCTCGAAGAGGTTGCCGTACTTCTCCTCCACCTTGGCGCGGCCCATGCGGGCGATCGCGTCGGCGAAGTCCAGGTAGACGCCCTGGCCGCCCGGCCCGACGCCGCGGCCCTCGTCGCAGACGTTCTTGGCGGCGCGGGAGGCGATGTCCCGGGGCACCAGGTTGCCGAAGGAGGGGTAGATCCGCTCCAGGTAGTAGTCGCGCTCGTCCTCGGGGATCTCGTTCGGCGCACGTGTGTCGCCCTTGGCCTTCGGCACCCAGATGCGGCCGTCGTTGCGCAGCGACTCGCTCATCAGCGTGAGCTTGGACTGGTGGTCGCCGGAACGCGGGATGCAGGTCGGGTGGATCTGCGTGAAGCAGGGGTTGGCGAAGTACGCGCCGCGCCGGTGGGCCCGCCAGATGGCGGTGGCGTTGGAGCCCTTGGCGTTGGTCGACAGATAGAAGACGTTTCCGTAGCCGCCGCTGGCCAGCACCACGGCGTCGCCCATGTGCACCGACACCTCGCCCGTCACCAGGTCGCGGGCGACGATGCCGCGGGCCTTGCCGTCCACCACGATCAGGTCGAGCATCTCGGTGCGCGCGTGCAGTTCCACGTTGCCCGCGTCGATCTGCCGGGACAGCGCCTGGTAGGCGCCGAGCAGCAGCTGCTGGCCCGTCTGGCCGCGGGCGTAGAAGGTGCGGGAGACCTGGACGCCGCCGAAGGAGCGGGTGTCCAGCAGGCCGCCGTACTCGCGGGCGAAGGGCACGCCCTGTGCCACGCACTGGTCGATGATCTGCACCGAGACCTCGGCGAGGCGGTGCACGTTGGACTCGCGAGCGCGGAAGTCGCCGCCCTTGACGGTGTCGTAGAACAGGCGGTGCACGCTGTCGCCGTCGTTGCGGTAGTTCTTCGCGGCGTTGATGCCGCCCTGGGCGGCGATGGAGTGCGCCCGGCGCGGGGAGTCCTGGTAGCAGAACTGCACGACGTGGTAGCCCTGCTCGGCCAGGGTGGCGCCCGCGGCGCCGCCCGCCAGGCCCGTGCCGACCACGATCACCGTGTGCTTGCGGCGGTTGGCCGGGTTGACCAGCTTCGCCTCGAACCTGCGACGGTCCCAGCGCTCGGCGATCGGTACGTCCGGCGCCTTGGTGTCGGCGATCGGTTCGCCCAGTCGGTAATCCATGGTCAGTCCACCAATCCGGTCATCACGGCGACGGGTACGACGAGGAAGCCGGCGGTCAGCGAGGCCGCCAGCACGTTCGCCGTGATCTTCAGCGCGCGGTCGCGGCGCTTGTTCACCGCTCCCAGGGTCTGCGCGGCGCTCCAGAAGCCGTGCCTGATGTGCAGGCCGAGGGCGAGCATCGCGACGATGTAGACGACGTTCACCCACCAGATCCGGAAGTCGGCCACGATGTTCTCGTAGGGGTGGTGCTCCTTGCCCAGCGGGTTCACGGTGAGCGTCGTCAGGTCGAGGATGTGCCAGACGATGTAGAGGCCGAGGATCACCCCGCCCCAGCGCATCGTCCGGGTCGCGTAGCTGGCCCGCTGCCGCTTGTGCTCGTACTTCGCCGGGCGTGCCTTGATGTCGCGCTTGCTGAGCTGGTAGGCGGCGACGCCGTGCAGCACCACCGCGACGACCAGGCCGGTGCGCTGGATGTACAGGTACCAGCTGTTGTGCAGGGCGGGCTCACCGATGGTGCGCAGCCACGCCGCGTACCCGTTGAACTCCTCCGCGCCGAAGAAGATCTTCAGATTGCCCAGCATGTGCGCGACCAGGAACAGCAGCATGATCACGCCGGTCCCGGCCATGACCGCCTTCTTGCCCACGGTCGAGCCCCACAGTGCCCGTAGGAGCGACGGGCGGCGGCCCGTGCCGGTCGTCGTCCTCGTCCTCGTCGTCGCCAAAGCCATGGGCCCGACGCTAGGTCTGCCTGCTACGACAGGTCCAAGACATGTTCCGGCTCGTTTCGATAGGGGGCGCCTATCGTGGGTTATCGTGCGGTCATGCAGCTGCAGCAGCTCGTGTACTTCCTGGCGGTCTCCGACACCCTGCACTTCACCCGCGCCGCCGAGCGCGTCCACGTCGCGCAGCCCTCGCTGTCGCAGCAGATCAAGGCACTGGAGCGGGAGCTGGGCGCGAACCTGTTCAGCCGGGCCCGGGGCAACATCGCGCTGACCGACGCCGGGGAGGCCCTGCTGCCGCTGGCCCGCCGCATCATCGCCGACACCGAGACCGCCACCCAGGAGGTCCAGGAGCTGGTGCAGCTGCGCCGCGGCCGGGTGCGCCTCGGCGCGACCCCCAGCCTCGCCACCGGCCTGCTGCCGGACGTGCTGCGCGACTTCCACGACCGCTACCCGGGCATCCGGCTGGTCGTCGAGGAGGGCGGCTCACGCGACCTGGTGCGCGAGCTGGCCTCCGGCAGCCTCGACCTCGCCCTGATCGTCCTGCCGCTGCAGAGCCACGACCCCGCCCTGGACGCCACGCCGCTGCTCCACGAGGACCTGGTGGTGGTCACCGCCGCCGACGCCCCGCCACCCTCCGCGGGCCCCACCATCCGTGTCGGCGACCTCAGGGACCGGCCGCTGGTCATGTTCCGCAACGGCTACGACCTGCGGGAGCTCACCGTCAGCGCGTGCCGGGCGGCGGGTTTCGAGCCGCGCTTCGCGATCGAGGGCGGCGAGATGGACGCCGTGCTGGGCTTCGTGGAGGCGGGACTCGGGCCGGCGGTCGTGCCCAGCATGGTCGCCGGACGCCGTCCCCGGCTGCGTACGACGCCCTTCGAGGCCCCCGGGCTGCAGCGCACCGTCGCCCTGGCGCACCGCAAGGACGCCGAGCCCCCGCGCGCCGCCCGCGAGCTGCGCCGCGTACTCCTGGAACACGTACCGGCCTGAGGCCCGAGGCCTGAGCCCGGCGGCCGGCGCGACGGCCGCCGTCGAACGCCCGGAGGGCGTGTGCGCGCCGCGCACACGCCCTCCGGTTCTCCGCTGCGAACCCCTGCCCGGGTCTAGAAGACCGGCGCGCCGCCACGGGTCAGCTTCCAGTCCTGCGAGCCGAACCGCGCCGGGTCGATGGAGCCGTTGGCCTGCACCCAGGTGATGATGGTGTTGCGGATCTCCTCGGAGTTCGCCCACACCTGCTGCGCCGTGGCGACACCGGGGAAGTTGCCGCCACCGTTGGCCCGGTAGTTGTTGACGGCCAGCACGAAGCGGGCCGACTCGTCGATCGGCGCGCCCTGGAAGAGCACGTTCGACACCCGGGAACCGGCGGGCCGCGAGATGTCGATGTCGTAGGTGACGCCGCCGACGACGTCGTAGTTGTAGTCCGGCGTGCCGTTCGCGTTCGTCAGCTTCGCGACGTCGACGGGCACGTCGGGCGCGGTCTGCACGAAGTAGTTCGCCGAGAACTCGATGTACGCCTTGATCTGGGCACCGGTCAGGACCCGGGCCTCCAGGGTGTTCTCGAAGACGTACAGCCCCGCGACGTCGCGGATGGTGACCTGGCCCGCCGGGATGGCCGCGGTGCGCGAGAAGCAGGCCGCCTGCGACAGCACGGGCAGGGAGGCGTACTCCGTCGCGGCGAGCGCCGCCTTGACCGTCTCGGCCTGGACGAAGTTGATGAAGTCGATGATCGGCGTGTCCTTGTAGGGCGACTCCTCCGCCGACATCGCGGCGGCCGAGGTGCCGATCACCTGGTTGACGTAGCCCACGACCTCCTTGTGCTCGTCCGCGAGCAGCCGGACGATCCGCGGGTCCTCCTCGACCGTGTTGGAGTTGAGGACGGACGCGCCCACGGTGACGACCTCCCACTTGCCCCGGACCAGCTCCAGGCCGAAGTCGAAGACGGTCAGCCGCTGGCCCCACTTCAGCGGCTCGGAGAGCACCACGCCCTGGCCGGTCTGCTTGTTGGCCACCACGTACTCGGGGATCTCGGAGTGGGCGTGTCCGACCAGGATCGCGTCGATGCCCGGCACCTGCTCGGCGACGAGCGCCGCGGCGTTCTCGACGTACGGCAGCTGGTCACCGTAGGAGGAGGTGCCGGAGGAGCCGCTGTGGGCCGAGACGACGACCACGTCCGCGCCCATGGCGCGCAGCCGCGGCACGTACTTCGCGGCCTGCTCCTCCAGACCCGGGAAGGTCATTTTGCCCTGCACGTTGGCCTTGTCCCAGATCGCGATGCCGGGGTTGGTCAGGCCCAGGACCGCCACCTTCACGTCGGGCGCGCCCTTCACGCGCAGCCGGTGGAAGGAGTAGGGCGCGAAGGCCGGCCGGCCCGTGCGCGCGTCGAGCGCGTTCGCGCCGAGCAGCGGGAAGTCGCACTGCTCCTCGAACTTGCGCAGCACGGGGATGCCGTAGTTGAACTCGTGGTTGCCCAGCGCCGCCGCGTCGTAGCCGATGGCGTTCATGGCCTGCGCCATCGGGTGCACCGGACCGTGCTTGGCGGTGATCGGGTCGATCTTGGCGTAGTAGTAGGACAGCTGGGTGCCCTGGATGGTGTCGCCCGCGTCGATCAGCAGGGTGTTGCCGCGGCCCTTGGCGGCGCGCTGCTGATCGACCAGCGTGGAGATCTTGGCGAGACCGACGTCGTTGTGCGCCTTGTCGTCGTACTCGGCGTCGGTGAAGTAGTCCCAGTTGAAGACGTTGCCGTGCAGGTCGGTGGTGCCGAGGACGCTGAAGGAGTACTTCTTCGGTCCGTGCCCGTGCCCGTGCCCGTGGCCGTGGCGGCCCGTGGCCTGGGCCGGGGCCGCACCGGCCACGGCGCCCGCCGTGCCGGCGAGCGCGAGACCCGCGCCGGTGGCGGCGGAGCGGTTGAGGAAGTCCCTGCGGTTCAGCGGCATACGTCGGCTCCTGGGGTCCGGTGGCGCCCCCGGTGGTCGCCAGGGGCGGGATGATCGTCTTTTTGTGGTGTTAACGCGCGTAGATTCTGGCGCAAGGGCGCTCCCGGCAACACCCCCGCCAGGTTGCGAACAGATGACTCGTCACGGCCGCGGCGGCCTGGCAGGGTGGGACGCATGACCACAGAACCGGCCAGGACGTACCCGACGCCCGAGACCCCGCACGTGGGGGTTCGGGGCGAGGCGACCCTCGAGGTCGAGCCCGAGCTCGCCCGGATCGCCGTCACCGTCAGTGCCCGGGGCACCGACCGCCGCGCGACGCTGGACGACCTCACCCGGCGCAACGCGCAGGTGCTCGAACTCGTCAAGGGCTGTGCCGACGCCGTAGAGAAGCTGGAGACCGGCGCCTTCGTGATCACCCCCGAGCTGCGGGAGCGGGGCCGCGGCGAACGCGTACGGGCGTACCACGGCAGCGTGCGCGTGGGCGCGGCCCTCACCGACTTCACCGTTCTGGGGGAGCTCACCACCCGGCTGGCCGATCTGGAGCTCACCCGCGTCGACGGTCCCTGGTGGTCTCTGCGCCCCGACTCCCCGGCCTACGGCGAGGCCCGCCGGCAGGCCGTGCGCGACGCGGTGCAGCGCGCCCGCGAGTACGCCGAGGCGCTCGGCGCCCGCCTGGTCGCCCTGGTCGAGCTGGCCGACGAGGGCGTGCAGCAGTCCGCACCCTTCCGTGCCCGGCCGGCGATGCGGACCGCCGCCTTCGCGGCGCCCGGCGGCGGCGCGGAGTCCGCACCCGCCCTTGACATGGAGCCGGAGCGACAGAGCGTGTACGCGCAGGTCACCGCGCACTTCACGATGACGGCCCCCGACCTGTCGTCCTGAGGCGCGCCGCACCCGCGGTGTGCTCATCAGAGCGGAACACGGCTCACTTCACCACTTGTCAACAACCGTTAATCAGGCTGACGTTGGTCAGTCGCATTCCACGAGGTACCTACTGTGAAGTAGGTCATAGGCTCGCTCCATGCGCCGAGCAAAAATCGTCTGCACCCTCGGGCCCGCCACCGACTCCTACGACCAGATCAAGGGCCTGGTCGAGGCCGGTATGGACGTCGCCCGCCTGAACATGAGCCATGGTTGCCACGCCGATCACGAGGAGCGTTACCGGCGCGTGCGCAAGGCCGCCGACGAGAGCGGCCGGAGTGTCGGGATCCTCGCGGACCTTCAAGGCCCGAAGATCCGGCTGGGACGCTTCGCGGAGGGCCCCGTACTCCTTGAACGCGGTGACGAGTTCACGATCACCACCGAGGAGATCGAGGGCGACCGCCTGGTCTGCGGCACCACCTACAAGGGTCTCGCCGCCGACGTCACCCGCGGTGAGCGGATCCTCGTCGACGACGGCCGCGTCACCCTGGAGGTCACCGGCGTCGACGGCCCCCGGGTCCGCACCCTGTGCATCGAGGGCGGTCTGATCTCCGACAACAAGGGGCTCAACCTCCCGGGTGTCGCGGTCTCCGTGCCCGCCCTGTCCGAGAAGGACGTCGAGGACCTGCGCTGGGCGCTGCGCACCGGTGCCGACATCGTCGCGCTGTCCTTCGTCCGCAGCGGCCGGGACGTCGAGGACGTGCTGCGCATCATGCGCGAGGAGGAGCGCCGGGTCCCCGTCATCGCCAAGATCGAGAAGCCGCAGGCGGTCGAGAACCTCGAGGAGATCGTCGCCGCGTTCGACGGGATCATGGTGGCCCGCGGCGACCTCGGCGTCGAGATGCCGCTGGAGGCCGTGCCCATGGTGCAGAAGCGCGCCGTCTCCCTCGCCCGGCGCAACGCCAAGCCGGTGATCGTCGCGACGCAGATGCTGGAGTCGATGATCGACTCCTCGCGCCCCACCCGCGCCGAGGCCTCCGACGTCGCGAACGCCGTCATGGACGGCGCCGACGCGGTCATGCTCTCCGGCGAGACCAGCGTCGGCAAGCACCCCGTCGAGACGGTCAGGACCATGGGCCGGATCGTCGCCGCCGCCGAGGAGGACATGCTGGCGGCCGGCCTGCCGCCGCTGACCGAGCAGAACAAGCCCCGCACCCAGGGCGGCGCCGTCGCGCGCGCGGCCGCGGAGATGGGCGACTTCCTCGACGCCAAGTACCTGGTGGCCTTCACCCAGTCCGGCGACACCGCCCGGCGGCTCTCCCGCTACCGCTCGCCGATCCCGGTGCTCGCCTTCAGCCCCGAGCCGGCCACCCGCTCGCAGCTGAGCCTCACCTGGGGCGTGGAGACCTTCCTCGGGCCGATGGTGCAGACGACCGACGAGATGGTCGACCAGGTCGACGAGGAGCTGCTGCGCATCGGCCGCTGCCAGGAGGGCGACATCGTCGTCATCACGGCGGGGTCGCCGCCCGGCGTCCCAGGGACCACCAACCTCGTGCGCGTGCACCACATCGGTGAGGACGACTCCCCTTCGCACCGCTGACGCCGCTGACCCCGTCGGCGCCGCCGCCCGCGGCCGGGCGGCGGCCGCGCGCCTCCAGCAGGAGCGCGAGCGACAGCAGCGCGGCGCCGAGCAGCAGGGAGCCCCACGGCAGGTAGGAGGTCATCAGCAGCACCGCCTGCCGCTGGGAGCTCACCAGGCCGACGGTGTGCCGGACGTAGTCCTCGCGCATCCTCACATGCCCGGCGAACGCGGTGATCGGCCGCTGCTTCCCGTCGGTGAAGCGCATCTCCTCGCGGTGGACCTCCTCCCCGTTGACCCCGGGAGGTGAAATGAGAACAGGTTCTACGGCGTCAGTTGACCGGGCCGGAGGCGGTGCCGCCCTCGGTCTCCGTCGGCGACGGGCTGTCGCTGGGGGAGGCCGTCGCGCACGGGTCGGGCGTTCCGGTCGGCGACGGGGAGGCCGTGTCGGTGGGGGTCACCGTGGGTGTGCCGGAGTCCGTCGGACAAGTCGGCGGATCCGTCGGGTCCGTGGAGGGGTCCGTGGAGGGGTCCGACGTCGGGGAGCTCGTCGGGGGCGTCGTCGTCGGCGAGGGGCTGCCGGGGGTGCCGATCGTGCCGCTGGAGGACGCGGTCGGGGTGGGCTTCTTCGTCGGCCGGGGCGAGGAGCTCGCGCTCGGGGACTTCGACGGCGAGGGCGTGGCGGAGGGGGAGCCGGAGAACGGCGGGTTGCCGGGGGTGTCGCTGCCCGCGCCGCCGATGTCGGGAACGGAGACGACGTCGCCCTCGCGGAAGTGCTCGTACCAGGACAGGACGGTGTTCAGGTACGCGGTCGAGTTGTTGTAGCCCAGGATCGCCTGGTGCAGGTTGCTCTCGATCGACAGGTCGCGGTTGCCCGCGCAGAGGTAGCGGCCGGCGGCGAGCGCCGCGTCGAATATGTTGTTCGGGTCGCTGACACCGTCGTCGTTGCCGTCGGAGCCCCAGGTCTGCCAGGTCGACGGGATGAACTGCATCGGGCCGACGGCGTGGTCGTGGACGCGGTCCCCGTCCCAGGCGCCGTCGTCGGTGTCCGTGATCTTCGCGAAGCCGTTGCCGTCCAGGGTCGGGCCGATGATCGGTGAGATCGTGGTCCCCTCGGAGTCGACGTTGCCGCCGCGCGCCTGGTTGGACTCCACCTGGCCGATCGCGGCCAGCAGTTCCCAGCGCATGTTGCAGCCCGGGTCGCTGGCGGCGAGCGCCGTCTCGGCCCTGCGGTAGGCCTCCAGGACGGTGGCGGGCAGGCCCGTGCCGTCGGTGGTCACGGTGCCGGCGCCGGCGTCCGGGGTGGTGGTGCTGCCCGGAGCGGGGGTGTTGAGCGGCGGGAGCGCGGTGAAGTACTCCGACGAGTTGCCGTCGATGGGATCGCCCGGCGGGGGCACGATCGGGGCGCCGACGCTGGTGTTGAGGACGCCCTGCAGCAGTCCGGGAGCCTGGGAACCCGTCAGCGCCGCCATGGCCGCGGCGGCCACCGCGGTGCCCGCGACTCCCCTGCGGATCCGCCGTCCGTACCGCGCTCGCATACCCGGTGCCCCTCCCCAAAGCCGTATTGCCCGTCTCCCTGCGTGGCAACCCTGGTGACCCTACGGCAACTTCCTGAACGGAGCCACCGTCCCGGACGTCGCATACTGATCGGACCGATGTGTTCCGGAAGAGGTTGCATGCCGTTCACGATCAGTCATGCGTTGGCCGTGCTGCCCGGTCTGCGGCAGGACCGCGCTGGCACCGTACGAGGACGCGGCCCGCTCGTCGCGGCGGCCCTCGTCGCCGGCTCCTTCGCCCCCGACGTGCCCTACTTCGCCGACTCGCTGGTGCGGGGCCTGTTCGGCTACGGGCAGTTCACCCACGCGCCGCTCGGCGTCGCCCTCGTGGACCCGCTCATCGCCGCCGGACTGGTGGGCGGCTGGATGGTGCTGCGCGGCCCGCTGGTGGCCCTGCTGCCCGAGCACCGGCAGGCGGGGATCGCGGCCCTGGCGGGTGTCGGCGACCCGGTGCGGCCCTCGGCCCGCTCGGTCGCGGCCTTCTGGCTGTCGGCGGTGGCCGGGGCGACCACCCACGTGGTCTGGGACGCCTTCACCCACCCCGGGCGGTGGGGTGTGCGCCTGCTGCCCGTGCTCGACCACGAGGTGCACGGCACGGCCCTGCACAAGTACGTCCAGTACGGGAGCTCGGCCATGGCGCTGGCCGTGCTGGGCTGGTACGGGCTGCGCGCCCTGAGGGCCGCGTCCGATCCGGCCGAAAAGCGTCCCTCCCCCGTGCCCCGGCTCTCCCGCCGGACCCGGCGGCTCGCCCTGGCCGTCCTCGGCGCCACCACGGCCGCCGGGGCCGCAGTACGCGCGGAGCAGTGGTACGGGGCGACCGGCGACGCCGCCGGGATGATCCCGGCCGGACTCTTCGGCGCCGGAGCGGGACTCGCTCTGGCCGCCGCGACCTGCGCCGGCGCGGTGCACCTCACGCACCGCGCCGCCCGCCGCGACGGCCGGGGGACGCCCGGTCAGTGGGCCGCCGACTCCCAGTCCGGACCGACGCCCACGGAGACGTCCAGCGGCGCCCGCAACGGATAGGCGGCCGCCATCTCGCGGCGGACCAGCTCCTCCACCGCGGCCCGCTCCCCGGGGGCGACCTCGACCACGATTTCGTCGTGCACCTGGAGCAGCAGCCGCGACCGCAGCCCCTCCCGCGCGAGTGCCGCGTCGACCTTCAGCATCGCGACCTTGACGATGTCGGCGGCCGAGCCCTGGATCGGCGCGTTGAGCGCCATCCGCTCGGCCATCTCCCGGCGCTGCCGGTTATCGCTGGTGAGGTCCGGCAGGTAACGGCGGCGGCCCATCAGCGTCTCGGTGTAGCCCGTGACCCGGGCCTCCTCCACCACCCGCTGCAGATAGTCCCGCACACCGCCGAACCGCTGGAAGTACGTCTCCATCAGGCCGCGCGCCTCGGCCGCCTCGATGCCCAGCTGCTGCGACAGGCCGAAGGCCGACAGCCCGTACGCCAGGCCGTACGACATCGCCTTGATCTTGCGGCGCATCTCGGCGTCCACCTGCTCCGGCGGCACCGAGAAGACGTAGCTGCCGACGGTGGTGTGCAGGTCCTCGCCGGAGTCGAAGGCCGCGATCAGACCCTCGTCCTCCGACAGGTGGGCCATCACCCGCAGTTCGATCTGGCTGTAGTCGGCGGTCAGCAGCGACTCGTAGCCCTCGCCGACCACGAAGCCGCGGCGGATCGCCCGGCCTTCGTCGGTGCGCACCGGCACGTTCTGCAGGTTGGGGTCGGTCGACGACAGCCGGCCCGTGGCGGCCACGATCTGGCTGAACGTGGTGTGGATCCGCCCGTCGGGAGCGATCGTCTTGACCAGCCCCTCGACCGTCACCCGCAGCTTCGCCTGCTCCCGGTGACGCAGCATGATCACCGGCAGCTCGTGCTCGGTCTGCGCCGCCAGCCACGCCAGCGCGTCCGCGTCGGTGGTGTAACCCGTCTTGGTCTTCTTCGTCTTGGGCAGCCCCAGCTCGCCGAAGAGCACCTCCTGGAGCTGCTTGGGCGAGCCCAGGTTGAACTCGTGCCCGACCGCGGCGTGCGCCTCCTTGACGGCGAGCTGCACCTCGCCGGCGAACCGCTGCTCCAGACGCTCCAGATGCTCGCGGTCAGCGGCGATGCCCGCCCGCTCCATCCGCGCCAGCAGCGCCGAGGTCGGCAGCTCCACCTCGCGCAGCAGCCGCAGCGCGCCGTCCTGCTCCAGCCGCGCGGCGAACGCGTCACCGAGGTCCAGCACCGTGCGCGCCTGCACCATCAGCGCCTCGGACTCGGCCTCGTCGTCGGCTCCGAAGGCCAACTGCCCGTCCTCGCCGCCCGCGGGGGCCAGTTCCCGACCCAGGTACTCCACCGACAGGTCGTCCAGTGCGAACGAGCGGCGGCCGGGCTTCACCAGATACGCGGCCAGCGCCGTGCACATCGCGACCCCGTCCACGCCCCAGCCGTGCTCGGCCAGGACCCGCGTCACGTTCTTGGCGTTGTGCAGGACCTTGGGCCGCGCGCCGTCCGCCAGCCACGCGGCGAAGGCCCGCTCGTCCTTCTCGTCCAGCGCCGCCGGGTCGAACCACGCCGCCGGGCCCTGCGCCGTCGCCAGAGCCACCTCGGACACGCTGCCCGCGCCCAGCGCCCACGCGTCGACCGTCGCCACGCCCAGCGGCCCGCCGGCGTGCTCCGCCAGCCAGTCGGCCAGCTCGCCCGCGGCCAGCACCCGGCCCTCGACGGCGACGCCGCCGGCGACCTCCTGCGTGGCCTGCTCCTCGGCGCCCGGGTCGGCCGCGTACAGCCGCTCCCGGAAGTTGGGGTGACGGAACTCCAGGGTGTCCAGCACGTCGTCGAGCGCGGCCCGGTCGTACGGCTGCCGTGCCAGCTGCTCCGGCCCGCACGGCAGCTCCACGTCCCGCACCAGCTCCGTCAGCCGCCGGTTGAGCTTCACCGACTCCAGGTGCGCGCGCAGATTCTCGCCCGCCTTGCCCTTCACCTCGTCCGCGCGCTCCGCGAGCTCCGCGAACGACCCGAACTGGTTGATCCACTTGGCGGCGGTCTTCTCGCCGACACCCGGGATGCCGGGCAGATTGTCCGACGGGTCGCCGCGCAGCGCCGCGAAGTCCGGGTACTGCGCGGGGGTCAGCCCGTACTTCTCCTCGACCTTGCCCGGGGTGAACCGGGTCAGCTCGGAGACGCCCTTGGTCGGGTACAGCACCGTGACGTGGTCCGAGACGAGCTGGAAGGAGTCGCGGTCCCCGGTGACGATCAGCACCTCGAACCCCAGCGCCTCGGCCTGCGTGGCCAGCGTGGCGATCACGTCGTCCGCCTCGTAGCCCTCCGTGGCGAAGCGCTGCACGTGCATCGTGTCCAGCAGCTCGCCGATCAGCGCCACCTGGCTGCGGAACTCGTCCGGCGTCGCGGACCGGGTCGCCTTGTACTCGGGGAACTCCTCCAGCCGCCAGGTGCGCCGCGAGACGTCGAAGGCGACCGCGAGATGCGTCGGCTGCTCGTCACGCAACGTGTTCGCCAGCATCGAAGCGAAGCCGTACACCGCGTTCGTGGGCTGGCCGGTGGTGGTGTTGAAGTTCTCCACGGGCAGTGCGTAGAAGGCCCGGTACGCCAGCGAATGCCCGTCCAGCAGGAGCAACCGGGGCCGCTCACCCCCCTGGGGTGCGGTGCCGGTCGCTGCGCTCGTCTTCTCTGCCTTTGCTGCCACGTCCCCGATCCTCCCACGCCCGACTGACACTGCCGGTCCGCGGTCTCGCCGTGGCAGGATCGAAGTCATGGCAGGCAAAGCACCCGCAGGCGACCCCGTCCAGGACGCACCCGAGGTCAGCGCCCCGCAGCAGGCCGCTGCCGGGCTCACGGCCATCGGGCACACCCTCCGCGTCGCGCAGCAGCAGATGGGGGTGCGGCGCACCGCGCTCACCCTCCTCAAGGTCAACCAGAAGGACGGGTTCGACTGTCCCGGCTGCGCCTGGCCGGAGCCGCAGCACCGGCACACCGCCGAGTTCTGCGAGAACGGCGCCAAGGCCGTCGCCGAGGAGGCGACCCTGCGCCGGGTCACCCCGGACTTCTTCGCCGCGCACCCCGTCGCCGACCTCGCCCGGCGCAGCGGCTACTGGCTGGGCCAGCAAGGCCGCCTCACGCAGCCCATGTACCTGCCCGACGGCGCCGACCACTACGAGCCCGTCCCCTGGGAGCGTGCCTTCGAGATCGTCGCGGACGAGCTGAACCGCCTGGCGGGCCCCGACGAGGCCGTTTTCTACACCTCCGGCCGCACCAGCAACGAGGCCGCGTTCCTCTACCAGCTCTTCGCCCGCGAGTTCGGCACCAACAACCTGCCCGACTGCTCCAACATGTGCCACGAGTCGTCCGGCTCCGCGCTCGCCGAGACCATCGGCATCGGCAAGGGCAGCGTCCTGCTGGAGGACCTCTACCGCGCCGACCTGATCATCGTCGCCGGGCAGAACCCCGGCACCAACCACCCCCGCATGCTCTCCGCCCTGGAGAAGGCCAAGGCGAGCGGCGCCAGGATCGTCACGATCAACCCGCTGCCCGAGGCCGGCCTGCAGCGCTTCAAGAACCCGCAGACCCCCAAGGGCCTGGCCGGCGGCGGCACCCCGCTGGCCGACCTCTTCCTGCAGATCCGCCTCGGCGGCGACCAGGCCCTCTTCCGCGCGCTCAACAAGGCCCTCCTGGAGGCCGAGGACCAGGCGCCCGGCACCGTGCTCGACCAGGCCTTCATCGCCGGGCACACCCACGGCTTCGAGGAGTGCGCCGCCGCCGCCCGCGCCACCGGCGCCGACGAGGTGCTGCGCGCCACCGGGCTGCCGCAGTCCGAGATCGACGAACTGCTCGCCATGGTGCTCGGCGCCAAGAGCGTCATCGTCTGCTGGGCGATGGGCCTCACCCAGCACAAGCACTCCGTGCCCACCATCAAGGAGGTCGTCAACTTCCTCCTCCTGCGCGGCAACATCGGCCGTCCCGGCGCAGGCGTGTGCCCCGTGCGCGGCCACAGCAACGTCCAGGGCGACCGCACCATGGGCATCTACGAGAAGCCCGCACCCGCCTTCCTCGACGCCCTGGAGAAGGAGTTCGGCTTCGCCCCGCCCCGCGAGCACGGCCTGGACACCGTCGCCGCCATCCGCGCCCTGCGCGACGGCGACGCCAAGGTCTTCTTCGCCATGGGCGGCAACTTCGTCGCGGCCTCACCGGACACGGACGTCACAGAGGCGGCCATGCGCCGCGCCCGCCTCACCGTTCACGTGTCCACCAAGCTCAACCGCTCCCACGTGGTCACCGGCGCCCGCGCCCTGATCCTGCCCACGCTGGGCCGCACCGAGAGGGACGTCCAGGCGGCCGGCGAACAGTTCGTCACCGTCGAGGACTCCATGGGCATGGTGCACGCCTCACGCGGCGGCCTGGAGCCCGCGGGCCCCCTCCTGCTGTCGGAGCCGGCCATCATCTGCCGTCTCGCCCGTGCCGTCCTCGGCCCGGACAGCCGGGTGCCCTGGGAGGAGCTCGAGGTCGACTACGACCGGATCCGCGACCGCATTTCCCGGGTGGTCCCCGGCTTCGACGACTTCAACGTCAAGGTGCGCCGCCCCGGCGGTTTCACCCTCCCGCACGCCCCGCGCGACTCCCGCAGCTTCCCGACCGCCACCGGGCTGGCCAACTTCACCGCCGCGCCCCTGGAGTACCCGCACGTTCCCGAGGGACGGCTGCTGCTGCAGACGCTGCGCTCGCACGACCAGTACAACACCACCATCTACGGCCTCGACGACCGCTACCGCGGCATCAAGGGCGGCCGCCGCGTCGTCCTGGTCCACCCCGACGACGCCGGCGCTCTCGGCTTCGCCGACGGCGCCTACACCGACATCGTCAGCGAGTGGACGGACGGCACCGAACGCCGCGCCGAGGGCTTCCGGGTGGTCCACTACCCGACGGCCCGCGGCTGCGCCGCCGCCTACTACCCGGAGACCAATGTGCTGGTCCCTCTCGACCACACCGCCGACACCAGCAACACCCCGGCCTCCAAGTCCGTCGTCGTCCGGCTGGAACGGACCACCCCGGTCGGCGGTCCCCGCTGACCGTCCGGTAGAAAACGGGCCAGTACACCGAACGACGACGATCGGAGCCACCGTCCATGGGCGAGCAGACCACCACCAGCCTTTTCTCCCCGGAGGTCATCGAGCAGTACGCCGGTCTCGGCGTCGACCTGGTGGCGCTCTTCTCCGCCGGCGATCTCGGCTCCCGCATGGGCGTCGAGATCGTCGAGGCGACCGCCGAGCGCGTCGTGGCCACCATGCCCGTCGAGGGGAACACCCAGCCCTACGGGCTCCTCCACGGCGGCGCCTCCGCCGTCCTGGCGGAGACCATCGGGTCCATCGGCGCCATGCTGCACGGCGGCCCCGGCAAGATCGCCGTCGGGGTCGACCTCAACTGCACCCACCACCGCGGCCTGCGCTCCGGCAAGGTGACCGGGGTCGCCACCCCCGTCCACCGCGGCCGCTCCTCCGCGACCTACGAGATCGTCATCAGCGACGAGCAGGACCGCCGGGTCTGCTCCGCCCGCCTCACCTGCATGCTGCGCCCGGCCACCCCGGGCACCGTCGCCCCCTGACGACCTCCTGTACGGCGCGGCACGCGCCACGCACGGCCCGCACGAGGAGAACGGCCCCCGGAATGCTCCGGGGGCCGTTCTCCTCGCCGTATGACGCGCCGTACGGCGCCGGACGTTACGCCGCGCCCTCACCGAGGTAGGCGGCACGCACGCGCGGGTCGGACAGCAGGGCGGACGCGTCGTCCTCCATGACGATCGCACCCGTCTCCAGCACATAGCCGCGGTCGGCCAGCTGCAGCGCCTGGGAGGCGTTCTGCTCCACCAGCAGCACCGTGGTGCCCTGGTCGTTGATCTCCTTGATGATCTCGAAGATCTGCTGGACGATCAGCGGCGCCAGACCCATCGACGGCTCGTCGAGCAGCAGCAGGTTCGGGCGGCCCATCAGGGCCCGGCCGATGGCCAGCATCTGCTGCTCACCGCCGGACAGGGTGCCCGCCAGCTGCGTACGCCGTTCCGCCAGGCGCGGGAAGAGGTCCAGCACCCGCTCCAGGTCGTCCTTGGGGACGCCCTTGAACCGGTACGCGCCCATCTCCAGGTTCTCCAGCACCGTCATCACCGGGAAGACCCTGCGGCCCTCGGGGGACTGGCCGATGCCGAGCTCCACGACCTTGTGTGAGGGAACGCCGTCGATCCGCTCGCCGCCCAGCCGCACCTCGCCGTGGCGCGGCTGCAGCAGACCCGAGATCGTGCGCAGGGTGGTGGTCTTGCCGGCGCCGTTCGCACCGAGCAGGGCCACGACCTCGCCCTGCCGGACCGTCACATTGATGCCCTTCAGCGCCTGGATCGCGCCGTAGAACACCTGCAGGTCGACCAGCTCCAGCATCGCCGGGGCCTCGGTGACGGAACCAGCCGTCTCCTTCTCGAAGTTGGCGGCCTCGGTCATCGGCCCTCCTCCTCGGACTCACGCGGCGCGGGGACTTCGGGAACGTCGGCCGCGTGGTGCGACTCGGCGATCTCCACCATCTCCGCGACGGCCTCCACGGCCTCCTCGTCGGCCGAACCCAGGTACGCCTCGATCACCGCGGGATCGCGCTGCACCTCCTCGGGCAGACCTTCGGCGATCACCTTGCCGAAGTTCAGCACCATGACGCGGTCCGCGACCGACATCACGAGCTTCATGTCGTGCTCGATCAGCAGCACGCTGACGCCCAGGTCCTGGTTGATCCGGCGGATCAGCTGCTCCAGCTCCAGCTTCTCCGTCGGGTTCGTACCGGCCGCCGGCTCGTCCAGCAGCAGCACCTTCGGGTCGGTCGCCAGCGCCCGGGCGATCTCCAGACGTCGCTGGTCACCGTAGGAGAGGCCGGCGGCGAGCTCGTTGTGCTTGCCCGCCAGACCCACGTACGACAGCAGCTCCTGCGCCCGCTCGTCGCTGGCCTTCTCGTCCCGGCGCGCCCGCGGCAGGCCCAGCATGATCGAGATCGCTCCCGACTTCTGCCGCGACTCCGCCGCGATCTTGACGTTCTCCAGGGCCGTCAGGGCGGCGAAGAGCCGGATGTTCTGGTAGGTGCGGGCCACGCCATAACGGTTCACCAGGTAGGGCTTGGCGCCGAGCAGCTTGTGCTCCGCACCGCCCTCCTCGTGGAAGGTGATGGCGCCCTCCTGCGGGACGTACACGCCCGTCAGGGAGTTGAACAGCGAGGTCTTGCCGGCGCCGTTCGGGCCGATCACCGCGAGGATCTCGCCCCGCCGCATGGTCAGGTCGACGTCCGAGAGGCTGGTGAGGCCGCCGAACCGCAGCGTCACGCCACGGGCCTGCAGCACCGCATCGCCGGTCTGCGCGGGCTGCACGCCCGCGTCCTTCACCGCGTTCACGACTTCACGCCTCCCGTCGGCTCGGTCATCGCATCGGCGTCACCGATGCCCGCCTCCGCCATGTGCAGCTCGCGCTGCCTGCGACGGGAGGGGATCACACCCTGCGGACGGAAGATCATCATGATGACGAGCAGCGCACCCAGGTAGATGAAGCGGTCCTGCTCCGGAACATAGTCGCGCAGCGCGTTCGGCAGCCACACCAGCAGCGCGGCACCGAACAGCACGCCCGCGATGGAGCCCATGCCGCCGAACACCACGTACGCCAGCGCGAGCACCGACAGCACGATGGTGAAGTTCTCCGGGTTGATGAAGCCGACCTTGCTGGAGTACACCACGCCCGCCAGACCCGACGTCGACGCGCCGATCGCGAACGCCAGCAGCTTGTACCGGACGGTGTTGATGCCCGTCGCGGAGGCGGCCACCTCGTCCTCCCGGATCGCCGTCCAGGTGCGGCCGATCCGCGAGTGCTCCAGGCGGTTGTACAGGAAGATCAGCACCACCAGGAAGAACAGCAGCAGGTACCAGTACGGCAGCGGGTCCAGCGTCCAGTCGTAGTTGATCGGACCGATGTGGATCGACGGGTGCGGGATGCCGATGACACCGCGCGAACCGTTGGTGAACCCGTCCGAGTTCTTGGCGACCAGGTACACGATCTCGTGGAAGCCCAGCGTCACGATCGCCAGGTAGTCACCGCGCAGCCGCAGCGTCGGGGCGCCCAGCAGCACACCGGCGATCAGGCAGGTGACGATGGCGAACGGGATCGACTCCAGCGCGCCCACCGTGAACGGCGGCTTCACCGGCATGTGGCCGGTCCAGAAGGCGCAGGAGTACGCGCCGATCGCGTAGAAGGCGATGAAGCCGAGGTCCAGCAGACCGGCCCAGCCGACCACCACGTTCAGACCGACCGCGATGATCATGAAGATCCCCATCTGCGTGACGAGGACCTCCTGCCAGAACAGACTGGTGTTCGCGGGGATGACGATCGCCAGCACCAGGACGACCACCAGGCCGCCGAGCCGCAGCCAGCCGTTGGACCGGAGCATCGCCCGGGTCGGCTCCAGCGACTTGTTGACGCCCTGCGCACCCTGCCGGGCCGCGTCGCGCACCGGAGTGCCGAACTCCACCAGCGCCCACACGCCCACCAGGATGGCGATGCAGATCCACAGCCGCGCCGACTCGAAGGCGCCGGTGAACGCCGACAGCCTCTCCGCCGGGTTGCCGTCCTCGCCCGTCATCAGCGCCAGGATGAAGCCCAGCACCACCATGCCGAGCAGCCGCGTCCAACGGGGCTGCTGGTACCAGGCCTTGCGACGCAGTTTGGCCACGTCCACCGAGAAGGACTTGGAAGCGGTCGCGTTGCTCATGCCGACCTCCCCAGACGCTCGCCCATGATGCCCGTCGGACGGAACATCAGCACCAGGATCAGGACCACGAACGCGGTCACGTCGATCCACTGGGTGCCGAAGAGCGGGGAGCTCAGGTTCTCGACGATGCCCAGCAGCAGGCCGCCCAGCATCGCGCCACGGATGTTGCCGATGCCGCCCAGCACCGCCGCAGCGAAGGCCTTGATGCCCGGCAGGAAGCCCACCGTGAACCAGACCTGGCCGGAGATGCCGAAGCCGTACAGGAAGCCGGCCGCACCACCCAGCAGACCGCCGATGATGAACGTACGGGAGATGATCTTGTCGATGTCGACACCCATCAGACCCGCCGTCTCGGCGTCCTGCGCGACGGCCCGGATGCCCGCACCCATCTTCGTGCGGTTGACCACCAGGTCCAGACCGATCATCATCGCGACCGCGGAACCGATGATGATCAGCTGCGTGATCTTCACCGGGGTGCCGAAGACGCTGAAGACCTCACCGTTGGTGTACAGCTCCGGCATCGGCACGGGGTTGCGGCCCCACAGCTTGCCCGCCAGGTTGTACAGGAAGAACGACGCGCCGATCGCGCTGATCAGGAAGACCAGCTTGGGGGCGTTGCGCTTGCGCAGCGGCTTGTACGCCGCCTTCTCCAGCCCGAACGCCGTCAGCGCTCCGACCAGGGCGCCGGCGATCATGCCGACGATCACCCACACGACGGAGGTGAACCCGTGCGGGGACTGCGGGGCGAGCTCGGAGAGCACGACGAGCGAACCGAAGCCGCCCATCATGAAGACCTCGCTGTGCGCGAAGTTGATGAGCTGGAGCACGCCGTAGACCAGGGTGTACCCGATCGCTATGACGGCGTACATGGAACCCGTCGTCAAGCCTGGGATGAAGTAGTCCCAGAAGTTGTGGAAGAGATTCATCGTGCGTGGGAATCCTTGCTGAAGCCGGTGAAGGGCGGCGAAAACGCGTCCGACACAGCGATGGGGAGCGCAGGGCGGCGGCCGGAATCCGTGCCGCGCCCCACGCCCCCCACCTCAGATGCCGGTTGCCGGATCAGCCGTTGCTGAGGGTGGCCACGTCACCCAGGTAGCCGATCTTGCCGTCGGCGACCTGGTACAGGTACACGTTCTTGATCTTCAGCTCGCCCTTGTCGTCGAAGGCGAACTCCTTGGTCAGACCCTTGTAGTTGACACCCTTCAGGGCCGCCAGCAGCTTGTCGCGGGTGACGTCCTTGCCGAGCTTCTTCATCTCGGAGATGATCAGGTTCGCGATGTCGTACGACTCGGCCGAGTAGGTGCCCGGAGGCGTGTTGAACTTCGCGGTGTACGCCTCGGTGAACGCCTTGGTGCTCTCGTTCTTCGTGGCGTCGGTGCACGGGCAGGTCAGGAACCACTTGTCGGCCGCGGCGCCGGCCAGCTCCACGAACTTCGCGTCGTTGGAACCGTCACCCGAGATGCCGATGCCCTTGAAGCCACCGTCCTTCAGCTTCTTGGCGAACGGCGCCAGGTCCGCGTAGTAACCCGCGTAGATCAGCGCGTCGGCGTTCGAGTTGACGACCTTCGTCGCGGCGGCGGTGTAGTCCGGGGTCTTCGCCGGGACGGAGTCCGTCTCCACCGTGACACCCGCGGCCTTCAGGCTGTCGATCGCGACCTTCGCCAGACCGACGCCGTACTCGCTCTTGTCGTCGATGACGAAGACCTTCTTGGCCTTCTCCTTCTTCGACAGGTACTCGGCCATGCCGGCACCCTGCTCGTTGTCGTTCGGAGCACCGCGCAGGAACGAGGTGAAGCCCTGGCTCGTCAGGTCCGGGTTGGTCGCCGACGGCGACACCGCGGCGAGCTGCGCCTGGGCGTACAGGCCACCCGAGGCCTTCGTCGGGCCGGAGAACGCCGGGCCGACGACGGCGACGACGCTGGTGTCACCGATGAGCTTCTGGGCGGCAGCGGGCGCCTGGTCCGGCAGACCCTGGTCGTCACCGTCCACGACCTTCAGCGTGAAGGGCAGGTCGCCCTTCTTGTTGGCCTCTTCGACAGCCAGCTTCAGGCCGTTGTCCTCGTTGATGCCCAGCGCGCTGTTGTCGCCGGACAGCGGACCCTGGAAGCCGATGGAGAACGTCGGCTTGCCGCCGCCGCCGTTGCCGCTGTCGTCCTTGCCGCCACCGCACGCGGTGAGCGCGAGAGCGCCAACTGCCACCGGGATAGCAAACTTGACGAACTTGTTGTTGAGCACTACGACCCCCTGGAGCCGCCCAATGAGATTACGAGTCGGCGGGCCGTAGGCCCTCCGGATTGCGACCGCGTGAACAACACGCGGGTTGGCGGGAATGTAATCCGCTGATCAGGCACACAGATAGGTCGTAGGAAGATATGTGATCGGACGGTGACCTGGGTCATGTGCCGGAAACAGAACGGTCCTTACCGGTAACCGGACGACACCTGGGGGAGAGATGCAGACAAAGGTCCGATTTGGTGGCCTTGTGCGACGGGCGGCCGCCCGGCCACTCGTGACCGCGTTGGCCGGAGCGCTCGCCGGGGCCACGGTAGCGGCCCTCACCGCCGCGGCGGTATGGCCCCACCCTTCCCCGCCCACGACCGGCCAACCCCTGCGTCAGCTCGAAATCCCCCTCGACGCACCGGCCGTCAAAGCGGGGAACCTGGAATTCCGCGCCCTCGCCCTTCGCTGCGGCATCGCCGTGATCGTCGGCACCCACGCCGAACACCCCGCGAAGGGCCGCCTCTGCCGCGTCCGCCTCTCCGTGACCGTCGACGACTCCGTCAGCGCACGCCTCGACAACGACCTCCACCAGCTCGTCCTCGCCGACGGGAGCAGGCACTCCATCGACTGGGAGGCCATGCAGATCAAGCGCCAGCCCCTCACCATCGACATCGGCGCCCACGACAGTGCCCAGTACGACCTGTGGTTCGACATCCCCCGCGACGCCGCCGTCGACCGCCTCGCCGTCACCAACGACAAAGGGATGCCCTCATCGGACATCCCCCTGCCGGCGCGCGACTGGCCCGACCACTCGGCCTGAACCGCTTCCCGGCCGACGCTACTTGGCGCCGCCGTCCACCTCTTCCAGCACGGCCTGCGCCACCGCCTGCATCGTCATGCGGCGGTCCATCGACGTCTTCTGGATCCACCGGAACGCTGCCGGCTCCGACAACCCGTACTTCGTCTGCAGGACGCTCTTCGCCCGGTCCACCAGCTTCCGCGTCTCCAGCCGCAGGCTCAGGTCCGCGACCTCCGCCTCCAGCGCCCGCAGCTCCGTGAACCGCGACACGGCCATCTCGATGGCCGGCACGACGTCGCTCTTGCTGAAGGGCTTCACCAGGTACGCCATGGCGCCCGCGTCCCGGGCCCGCTCCACCAGCTCGCGCTGCGAGAAGGCGGTCAGCATCAGCACCGGCGCGATCTTCTCCTTGGCGATCCGCTCCGCGGCCGAGATCCCGTCCAGCACGGGCATCTTCACGTCCAGAATCACCAGGTCCGGCCGCAGCTCCTCGGCGAGCTTGACGGCGGTCTCGCCGTCCCCCGCCTCACCGACGACGGAGTAGCCCTCCTCCTCGAGCATCTCTTTCAGGTCGAGCCTGATCAGAGCCTCGTCCTCGGCGATCACCACGCGGGTGGTCTGCGGCGGTACGTGCGACTGCTCGTCAACGGGCTCGGCGGCGCTCACGGGACTCCTCGTTCCAGGGCAGGTGCTGCCCCAAGAGCCTACCTATCTCCGGTATGTTTAGGACACGGAGGGTATACGCTAGCCTTCGCTTCAAAGGAAGCCCCGGTAGCCCAGCGGTAGAGGCAATGGTCTCAAACACCATATAGCGTGGGTTCGAATCCCACCCGGGGTACTCCGCCTTCAAATTCAAGGCGTTTATCACTCAGAGTGATCTTCACTGAGTCGAGTGAGCGGCAGTGGATTTCCGGTCGCGCGTGGCCGAAATCACGTCAAGGTCGACCCTGTGTACGACCTGGAAACGCGCCGCCGGGTCCTCGCGCTTCTCGGCGAGGGCCGAAGCCTCAACTCCGTGAGCCGGATGGCCGGTATATCCCGTTCCGCCATCCGCGCCTGGCGCACCCGCATCGAACCCGCGCGGAGCGGCACCGACTGCACCGGCCGCGTGTCGGGCCCCGCCTACGCCTATCTGCTCGGCCTCCACCTCGGCGACGGCTGCATCAGTCGTCAGCCGCGCGGCGGCCACGCCCTGCGCATCGCCTGCGCGGACGCATGGCCCGGACTGATCGACGCGTGCGAGGAGGCCATGAGGGCCGTCCGGCCCGGGAACTCCGTGTGCCGCGCCCACACCCAGGGCTGCACCATGGTGACGTCGTACAGCGACCACTGGCCTGCCTGCTCCCCCAGCACGGACCCGGCAGGAAGCACGAGCGCCGCATCGTCCTGGAGCCCTGGCAGCAGGCGGTCGTCGACGTGCAGCCCTGGGACTTCCTGCGCGGGCTCATCCATTCCGACGGAAGCCGGGTCGTGAACCGGGTCACCCGGAACATGGCGGGCGAGACCAGGCGCTACGCGTACCCGCGCTACTTCTTCACCAACAGGTCCGGCGACATCCGGCGTCTGTGCACCGACACGCTCGACGCCCTCGGCGTCCCCTGGAGGCAGGCCAACGCGTGCAACATCTCCGTCGCCCGACGGGAGGCCGTCGCGCTCATGGACCGCTTCATCGGTCCGAAGCATTGAGCCGGGCGCTGGTGTGCCGGGTGGCGACCGCCGTCGTGGGGTCCTCGGGCCAGGGGTGCTTGGGGTAGCGGCCGCGGAGTTCCGCGCGCACCGCGCGGTAGCCGTCGCGCCAGAAGGAGGCGAGGTCGGCGGTGACGGCGGCGGGGCGGCCGGCGGGTGAGAGCAGGTGGACGAGGAGGGGGACGCGGCCGCCGGCGATGCGGGGGGTGGCGGTCCAGCCGAAGAGTTCCTGGAGCTTTGCGGCGAGGACGGGGCGGTCGTCGTCGTAGGAGACGCGGATCCTGGAGCCGGAGGGGATCTCCAGGCGTTCCGGGGCGAGCTCGTCGAGGCGGGCCGCTTCGCCGGTCGCCCAGGGCAGGAGGCGGCCCAGGGCGGTGGCGGCGTCGGCGCGGGCGAGGTCGGCGCGGCGGCGGGCGGTGGCGAGTTCGGGGGCGAGCCACTCGTCCGCGCGGGAGATCAGGGCCTCGTCGGAGACGTCGGGCCAGGGGGCGCCGATCTCGCGGTGGAGGAAGGCGAGACGCAGGCGCAGGGTGTCGGCGTCGCGGGTCCACCTGAGCAAGCCGGGTCCTTCGCGGCGGAGGCCGTCGAGGAGGGCGGTGCGCAGTTGTGCGGGGTCGGGGTGGGCGAGGGGGCGGGCGGTGAGGGTGATCGCGCCGAGCCGGGCGGCGTGGTGGGCGGTGACGTCGCCGTCGGTCCAGGTGACCTCGTCGGTCTCGGTGAGCAGGGGCGCCGCGGCGCTGCGGGCGGTGCCCTCGTCGATGACGGCGGCGAGGCGTACGCGGGCGGAGGGGGAGCCTGCGGGGCGGTCGGCGACGGCGACGGCGAGCCACTGGGGGGTGCCGAGGCGTGTGCCGTCGGCGAGTTCGGCGGCGGTGCCGGAGGCCATCAGGTAGCCGGTGCCGGTGGCGGTGCCGTTGCCGCCGCCACGGCGGCGGGCGACGCGTTCGGGGAAGGCGAGTGCGGTGACGAGTCCGGCGGCGGTGTCGTCGGTGAGCGCGGTGGCGGCGTGGTCGGGGGCCGCGGCGGCGAGGCGGCGGGCTTCGCGGCGCCAGCGGTCGGCGTGGGCGTCGTGGGCGCGGCGGGCGGTGCGCCAGGCCGTGGCGAGGTCGTCGCCGTGGTCGCGCGGGGGTTGCTCGGAGAGGAGGGCGACGATGTCGGCGGCGCGGCGGGTGCCGGTGCGGGGGGCGCCGTCCAGGAGCGCGCGAGCGAGGCGGGGGTGGAGCCCGATGCGGGCCATGCGGTCGCCGCGGTCGGTGGTGCGGCCGTCGGGGCGGAGGGCGCCGATGGCGGTGAGGACGTCGTGGGCGGCGGCGAGGGCGCCGGGCGGGGGCGGGTCGAGGAGCGCGAGCCCGGAGGCGTCGGGATCGCCCCACGCGGCGGCCTGGAGGGCGAAGGGGGTGAGGTCGGCGACGGCGATCTCGGGGGAGGGGAAGCGGGGCCGGCCGGTGTCCTCGGCCTCGTTCCAGCAGCGGTAGGCGGTGCCGGGGGCTTCGCGTCCGGCGCGTCCGGCGCGCTGGGTGGCGGTGGCGAGGGAGGCCCGGACGGTGGTGAGGGAGCCGAGTCCTCGGGCGTGGTCGGTGCGGGGTTCGCGGGCGAGGCCGGAGTCCACGACGACGCGGACGCCGGGCACGGTGAGGCTGGACTCGGCGACGGAGGTGGCGAGGACGACGCGGCGCCGGGCGCCGTCGCCGCCGCGGAGGACGGCGTCCTGAACGGAGGCGGGTGCCTGGCCGTGGAGCTGGAGGACCTCGGCGCCGATGTCGCCGAGCAGGCCGGCGACGCGGGCGATCTCGCCGGTGCCGGGGAGGAAGCACAGGACGTCGCCGTCGGCGGTGCGCAGCGCGGTGCGGACGGTGGCGGCGACGTGGTCGAGGAACGCGGGGTCGACGCGCATGCCGTGCGGGGGGCGGGTGCCGTGCGGCGGGGGTGCGTGGGTGACGGCCACGGGGTGCATGTGTCCCCGGGCGTGGACGACGGGTGCGTCGCCGAGCAGCCGTGACCAGGCGTCGGCGTCGGTGGTGGCGGAGGCGGCGACGATGCGCAGGTCGGGGCGGAGGGCGGCGCGTACGTCGAGCAGGAAGGCCATGGCGGTGTCGGCGTCGAGGTGGCGTTCGTGGCACTCGTCGAGGAGGACGGCGGCGGTGCCGGGGAGTTCCTGGTCGCGCTGGAGCCGCTGCAGGAGGACGCCGGTGGTGACGACCTCGACGACGGTGCGGGGGGAGACCTTGCGGTCGCCGCGGACGGTGTGGCCGACAAGGCCGCCCGGCTCCTCGCCGAGCAGCCAGGCCATGCGGCGGGCGGCGGCCTTGGCGGCCATGCGGCGCGGTTCGGCGACCACGACGGTCCGGGTGGGCCGGTCGTCGAGCAGGCCGGCGAGGGCGAGCGGGACGAGGGTGGTCTTGCCGGTGCCGGGCGGGGCGGCGAGGACGGCGCAGCCGTGGCCGTCGAGGGCGTCGTGGAGGGCGGGCAGGGCGGTGCGCACCGGGAGGGCGGCGAGGGCGTCCTCCCGGGTTCGCGCGGGGCGGGGAGTCACGGGGCGACGCAGACGAAGATCGCGGTGCCGGGGATGACGCGGCCGCGTTGCGGGGACCAGCCGCCCCACTCCGCGGTGTTCCAGGCGGGCCATTCGGGTTCGACGAGGTCGACGAGGCGGAAGCCGGCGGCGCTGAGTTCGCGGACGCGGTCGCCGAGGGTGCGGTGGTGCTCGACGTAGACGGCGTGCCCGTTCTCGTCCTGTTCGACGTAGGGGGTGCGGTCGAAGTAGGAGGCGGAGGCGGTGAGTCCCTCGGGGCCGGGTTCGTCGGGGAAGGCCCAGCGGACGGGGTGGGTGACGGAGAAGACCCAGCGGCCGCCGGGGCGCAGGACGCGCCGGACCTCGCGCATGACGCGGGCGGTGTCGGCGATGAAGGGGAGGGCGCCGTAGGCGGAGCAGGCGTGGTCGAAGGAGGCGTCGGCGAAGGGGAGGACGCCGGCGTCGGCCTGTACGAGGGGGAAGGGGCTGTGGCCGTCGTCGATGCGGCGGGCGTGCTGGAGCTGGCGGTGGGAGAGGTCGAGGGCGACGGGCCGGGCGCCGTGCGCGGCGAGCCAGCGGGAGCACTGGGCCGCGCCGGCACCGATCTCCAGGATGCGGGCGCCGTCGAGGCCGGCGGCGGGTCCGAGGAGGCGGAGTTCGTCCTCGGTTGCTCCTTCCGGGCCCCAGACGAAATCGGAGTCGCCGAGGAACTCCCCGTGGTCGCTCTGGTACTCGTCCGCGTTGCGGTCCCACCATCCGCGGTTGGCTCGGCTGCTCTCCGTGTCGTCGGCGACACGGCGCGTGGCCTCGGGTTCTTCGGGGGCTGGCCGGGGGGCCGGTGCTTGGATCATCGCGCTGGTCGTCGTACCCTCTGTGGTGACCTGTGGCTGCGGTGTCACCGCAGCACGTCTATGTGCCAGTGCCCGGTACGGGGTGTTAAGCCCGTGGTGTGCTCTTCGTGCATTGACCGTGCCCGGCTGCCCCCGTATGCTACAAGTTGCGCTGCGAGCCTGCGCGCCTCGGACGGAGCAGGCTGCGCTCACATCTGTTGTACCTCTCGGCCTTGTGGGCTGTCCGGAATCGGCAGGAGCGAAACGGGCTTACGGCGTAGCAGTACCTACGACTTCATGTCCGTACCGGAGCCCTTTTCCTAATGACGAGCAGCACCGAGGCCCAGGCCCCTCGTACCACCCCGCAGGTGGCGGTCAACGACATCGGTTCCGAGGAAGCCTTCCTCGCCGCGATCGACGAGACGATCAAGTACTTCAACGACGGCGACATCGTCGACGGCGTCATCGTGAAGGTCGACCGGGACGAGGTCCTGCTCGACATCGGTTACAAGACCGAGGGTGTCATCCCCTCGCGCGAGCTTTCGATCAAGCACGACGTCGACCCCAACGAGGTCGTCGCCGTGGGCGACGAGATCGAGGCCCTGGTTCTCCAGAAGGAGGACAAGGAGGGTCGTCTGATCCTGTCCAAGAAGCGCGCCCAGTACGAGCGCGCCTGGGGCACGATCGAGAAGATCAAGGAAGAGGACGGCATCGTCACCGGTACCGTCATCGAGGTCGTCAAGGGTGGTCTCATCCTCGACATCGGCCTTCGCGGCTTCCTCCCCGCCTCCCTGGTCGAGATGCGCCGTGTCCGCGACCTCCAGCCGTACGTCGGCAAGGAGCTCGAGGCCAAGATCATCGAGCTGGACAAGAACCGCAACAACGTGGTCCTGTCCCGTCGCGCCTGGCTGGAGCAGACCCAGAGCGAGGTCCGCCAGACCTTCCTCACCACCCTCCAGAAGGGCCAGGTGCGCTCCGGCGTCGTCTCCTCCATCGTCAACTTCGGTGCCTTCGTGGACCTGGGTGGCGTGGACGGCCTCGTGCACGTGTCCGAGCTGTCCTGGAAGCACATCGACCACCCCTCCGAGGTCGTCGAGGTCGGCCAGGAGGTCACGGTCGAGGTCCTGGACGTCGACATGGACCGCGAGCGTGTCTCCCTGTCGCTGAAGGCGACCCAGGAAGACCCGTGGCAGCAGTTCGCCCGTACGCACCAGATCGGCCAGGTCGTCCCCGGCAAGGTCACCAAGCTGGTGCCGTTCGGTGCGTTCGTCCGCGTGGACGAGGGCATCGAGGGTCTGGTCCACATCTCCGAGCTGGCCGAGCGCCACGTGGAGATCCCGGAGCAGGTCGTCCAGGTCAACGACGAGATCTTCGTCAAGGTCATCGACATCGACCTCGAGCGCCGCCGCATCAGCCTCTCGCTGAAGCAGGCCAACGAGTCCTTCGGTGCCGACCCGGCCTCGGTCGAGTTCGACCCGACCCTGTACGGCATGGCCGCGTCCTACGACGACCAGGGCAACTACATCTACCCCGAGGGCTTCGACCCCGAGGCCAACGACTGGCTCGAGGGCTACGAGACCCAGCGCGAGGCTTGGGAGCACCAGTACGCCGAGGCGCAGACGCGCTTCGAGCAGCACCAGGCCCAGGTCATCAAGTCCCGCGAGGCGGACGCCGAGGCCGCGGCCGCGGCCGGCGAGGCGGCTCCGGCCGGCCCGACCGGCGGCTCGTACTCCTCGGAGTCCGGTGACCAGTCCGGCGCCCTCGCCTCGGACGAGGCGCTGGCGGCGCTCCGCGAGAAGCTGGCCGGCGGCCAGAGCTGATCGCAGGGCCCACGCCCACGCATCACGGAAGGACCCGCTCTCCTTTGGAGGGCGGGTCCTTCCGCGTTCGCCGGGTCCGGGCGGGAATGCGCGGGCTGTACGGCCCGTTGCACTCAGAGTTGACGAAGACCGAGGGAAGGGTGCGCAGTGCTGGATCCGCAGGGGCTGTACGCATACGAGCCGGGCGGGGCAGAGGCGGTCGACGAGGCGTTCGGTGAGACCGGGCCCGTGCTGCTGTACCACTTCGAGGGGTACATCGACGCAGGTGAGACCGGGTCGCAGGTCGTCGAGGAACTGCTGGAACGGCAGGAGCACCGGCTGGTGGCGCGTTTCGACGCGGACCGCCTGGTGGACTACCGGGCGCGCCGTCCGCTGATGACCTTCAAGCGGGACCGCTGGACGGGCTACGAGGCGCCGGAGATCGCGCTGCGGCTGGTCCGTGACAGCACGGGCTCGCCGTTCCTGCTGCTGTCGGGCCACGAGCCGGACATCGAGTGGGAGCGCTTCGCCGCGGCGGTGGTGCAGATCGTCGAGCGCCTGGGCGTGCGGCTGGCGTTGAACTTCCACGGCATCCCCATGGGCGTGCCGCACACGCGGCCGGTGGGGCTGACGCCGCACGGCAACCGGCTGGACCTGGTGCCGGGACACCGCACCTGGTTCGACGAGGCGCAGGTGCCCGGAAGCGCCGAGTCGCTGATCGAGTACCGGCTGGCCGAGGCGGGCCGTGACGTGCTGGGAGTCGCCGCGCACGTACCGCACTACCTGGCGCGTTCGGGGTACCCGGACTCGGCGCTGGCCGTGGTGGAGGCGCTGACGGCCGCCACCGGCCTGGTGCTGCCGCAGGTGGCGCACGCTTTGCGGATGGAGGCGCACACGGTGCGCGCCGAGATCGACCGCCAGGTCGCCGACGGCGATGTGGAACTGGTCGCTGTGGTGCAGGGCCTGGAGAACCAGTACGACGCGATGGCGGGCGGCAGCAGCCGGCAGAACCTGATCGCCGAGCCGGTCGAACTGCCGTCGGCGGACGACCTGGCGGCGGAGTTCGAGCGTTTCCTGGCCGACCGCGAGGACGACGGCGCCTGACCGGGCTCGTGGGTGCGCGGGGGCACCGGTAGTCTCGCGCCATGGTCAAAGTGGGGCTGACGGGCGGGATCGGGGCGGGCAAGAGCGCGGTGTCGCGGCTGCTGGTCTCGTACGGGGCGGTGCTGATCGACTCCGACCGGATCGCGCGCGAAGTGGTGGAGCCCGGCACACCCGGGCTGGCGTCGGTGGCCGCCGAGTTCGGCGCGGAGGTGCTGGCCGCCGACGGGTCCCTGGACCGCCCGAAGCTCGGCGCGATCGTCTTCTCCGACCCCGAGCGGCTGCGGGCGCTGAACGCGATCGTCCACCCGCTGGTCCGGGACCGCTCGGCCGAGCTGGAGCGGGCCGCGGGCCCGGACGCCGTCGTCGTGCACGACGTGCCGCTGCTGGCGGAGAACGGTCTGGCGCCGCTGTACGACGTGGTCGTGGTGGTGGACGCCGCCCCGCAGACCCAGTTGGACCGGCTGGTGCGGCTGCGCGGGATGGCCGAGGAGGACGCCCGGGCCCGGATGGCGGTGCAGGCCACCCGGGAGCAGCGGCTGGCGGTCGCCGACGTCGTGATCGACAACGACGGGCCGCTGGAGGCACTGGAGCCCCAGGTCCGGCAGGTGTGGGAGCAATTGCGTCACAAGATCGTCGAGAGCTGATCCGGAACCCTCTCCGCGGACGTCCACGGGGCAGTGGCGTCGCCGCGCCGTGGACAGGAGGGGGATGGGGGTGGAAGCCGTGTCGGCCGCGATCGGGATCGCCGTCGTGGTGCTGGGGCTGGGCCTGCGCTTCTTCGAGCGCGCGGCCGGGAGCGACCGCGGCCCTCTGCCGGACCGGCCGCCGAACCGCACCCCGCCCCGGCCCCGCCCCCGCCGTCGCGCCGGGCCCGGCCGCGGTCGCGGACCCCGCGCGGCCGGTCGCCGAGGCCGACGGCGCGGCACCGGTGGCCCTGGAGGCGCCGAAGGACCGGCCGGGGCCCGCGGTGCTGCGGAACGGCGTCCGGTGGACGGGGAGGGCCGAGGGCCCGCCGCTGTTCCCTGGGGAATGCATATGCGGATGGTGATGTTGGGTAGTTGTGAGCTGTTGAGTGCCCGGGGAAGGAGGCGGCTGTGCCCGAGCAGAGCCCCGAGAACCACGTCATCGACTTCCGCGCGGCCGAGCATCTGCTGGCGGCCCGCGACGCCCGCGGGGCGGTGAAGCTGCTGGACTCGGTCATCGCCGCCCACCCGGAGAACACGGCCGCGCGGCTGCTGCGCGCCCGGGCCTTCTTCCTGTCGGCGCAGCTGCGCCCGGCCGAGCTGGAGTTCCAGGTCGTCCTGGAGCGCGAGCCGGACAACGCGTACGCGCACTTCGCCCTGGGCCGCACCCTGGAGCGTTCCGGCCGGTCGGCCGAGGCGCTGCGGCACTTCCGGCTGGCGGCGGCGCTCGACCCCAAGCCCGATTACCTGCAGGCGGCCCGCTTCCCCGACCCGGCGTGAGCCAGGCCGGGGAGTTCGCCCGGTTTTACGGCGAACACCCCTCGCGTCACATTGATCCGCATCGTCACTCCCGTTACGGTTCCGGGGCACGCGTTCTGACGCAGCCCCAACTGTCGGGAGCCGGCCGTGACTCGAGTGACCAGGCGGATGCTGCTGGGTTCCGCCGCCGCGACCGCGGCGGGCGCGGTGTTCCCCGCGGGGGCGGCGGGCGCGACCATGGCCGCCTCCTTTGACACCGCGCCCGCGCACGCCGCGCTGGGCCGGCTGCTGCCGCGCCACGCGGGGCAGTTCAGGCTGGTCGCGCTGGGCCAGGGGAACGGCGGCAAGGACGGCGAAGGGGCCGACCGCTTCCGGATCGCGGGCGGGCGGGGCCGCGTCGAGGTGGCCGGGACGTCACCGGCCACACTGCTGTGCGGCGTGCGCTGGTACCTCAAGCATGTGTGCGGCGTGGGCGTCTCCTGGGTGGGCGACAGCCTGGACGCCCTGCCCGCGACGCTTCCCGCCCCGCCCCCGGACGGCATCGCCCGGCGCGCCACCGTGCCGCACCGCTTCGTCCTGAACGACACCAACGACGGCTACACCGCCCCCTACGCCGACTGGTCGCGCTGGGAGCGCTTCATCGACGTCCTGGCACTGCACGGCTGCAACGAGGTGCTGGTGGTGGCCGGCGCCGAGGCCGTGTACCGGCGTGTGCTGCGCGAGTTCGGCTACTCCGACCGCGAGGCCCTGGCGTGGTTGCCGGCCCCGTCCCACCAGCCGTGGTGGCTGCTGCAGAACCTGTCCGGGTACGGCGGCCCGCTGACCCCGGGCATCGTCGACGCCCGCGCCGCGCTGGGCCGCAGGATCACCGCGCGGCTGCGGGAACTGGGCATGGCCCCGGTGCTGCCGGGCTACTTCGGCACCGTCCCGGACGGCTTCGCCGGACGCAACGCGGGGGCGCGCGTCGTCCCGCAGGGCACCTGGCACGGTTTCGCCCGCCCGGGCTGGCTCGACCCGCGCAGCGGCGCCTTCGCCGCCGTGGCCGCATCCTTCTACCGCCACCAGAAGAAGCTGTTCGGCGAGGCCGGGTACTTCAAGATGGACCTGCTCCATGAGGGCGGGACCGCGGGCGACGTGCCCGTGCCCGCGGCCGCCCGGGGCGTCCAGGAGGCGCTGAGCGCGGCGCACCCCCGCGCGACCTGGGTGATCCTCGGCTGGGAGAAGAATCCGCGGGCCGATCTGCTGGGAGCCGTCGACAAGGAGCGGATGCTCGTCGTGGACGGCGTCTCCGACCGCTACGTCTCGGTCACCGACCGCGAGCGGGACTGGGCGGGCACCCCGTACGCCTTCGGCTCCATCCCCAACTTCGGCGGCCGGACGACGATCGGCGCCAAGACCCATGTGTGGGCCGACCGCTTCTTCAGTTGGCGGGACAAGCCCGGCAGCGCCCTGTCCGGCACCTGTTACCTGCCGGAGGCCGCCGAACGCGACCCGGCCGCCTTCGAGCTCTTCTGCGAACTGCCCTGGCACGAGCAGCGGGTGGACCTGCCGACCTGGTTCGACACCTACGCGCGCACCCGTTACGGCACCGAGGACGGCCAGGCCCGCGTCGCCTGGCAGGCACTGCGCCGCACCGCCTACCGGCACGACGCTCTGGAGCGCGCCGACGCCCACGACAGCCTGTTCACGGCCCGCCCCTCGCTGACCGCCGACTCCGCCAGCGTGTACGCGCCGAACACCCTCACCTACGATCCCACCGCCTTCGACACGGCGTTCGCCGCACTGCTGGCCGTGTCCGCCGGGGCACGCCGAAGCGACGCCTACCGCTACGACCTGATCGACGTCGCCCGGCAGGCCGTCGCCAACCGCAGCCGGCAGCTCCTGCCGCAACTGCGCGCCGCGTTCGAGCGCGGCGACGCGGCGGTCTTCCGCCAGCTGTCCGAGGTGTGGCTGCGGCTGATGCGGCTGGCCGACGAGGTGGCGGGCGGTCACCGGGCGTTCCTGCTCGGCCCCTGGCTCGCGGAGGCCCGGGCCTGGGGAGGGGCGGACGCGCAGCGCGCCGAACTCGAGCGCACCGCGCGGGTGCTGATCACCACCTGGGGCGGGCGCGCGACCTCGGTGTCACTGCACGAGTACGCCAACCGGGACTGGAACGGCCTGGTCGCGGACTTCTACCTGCCGCGCTGGCGGACCTTCCTGGACGACTGCGCGGCTTCCCTCGGCACCCGCCGTGCACCGAGGGAAGCCGACTGGTACCGCACCGAGGAGCGCTGGACGAAGCGCGCCGGGAGCTACCCCACCCGGCCCACCGGCGACGCGCACACGCTCGCCCGGCGGGCCTACGAGACCCTTGCCGCGACCCCCTACCAGGGCACGCTGGCCGTGACCGCGCAGCCTGCGACGCTGGTACCGGGCGGCCGCGCCCTGGTGACGGCCGAGTTCACCAACACCAACGGGCTCGCCCCCACGGGCACGGTCGGCTTCTCCCTGACCACCAACGGCGTGCGGGCCGCACCCCGAGGGGCGCTGTCGCTGCCGCGCGTGGCGGCCGGCGGCACCGGCCGTGCCAGCTGGCACGTCACCGCGCCCGAGGCGCGTCCCGAGCGGCCGCTGTCGCCGCTGCGGTACGAGGCGCGGGCCGCGTACGAGCCGGTGCCGGGCGGCGCGCGGGTGCCCGCGGTCGCCGCGGGGGACCTGTACGTCGCGGGCCCGCTGGACGGCGAGTACCACACCGTCAACGGCACCGGCGCCGTCTTCGGTCAGCTCGGCGACCGCTTCGCCATCGACGGCGCCGGGCGCGACCTGTGGAAGGGCACCGCCGAGTTCGCGGCGCTGCTGCGGCGCGGCGCGCTGAGCGACGGAGGGACGGTCACCACCCGGGTGGACAGCCAGGCGAACACCGCCGCATGGGCGCGGGCGGGCATCGTCGTCCGCGACGACCTCGACGATCCGGCCGCCCCGGGCTTCCTGAACCTGGCGGTGAGCCCCGGGCACGGGGTGACGCTGTCGTACGACTCCGACGGCGGCGGCCTGCTCAACCGCTACCGGCGGCTCGCCGGAGTGCGGGCCCCGGTGCTGCTGAGGCTGCGCCGCCGGGGTCGCGCGTACACGGGGGAGTGCAGCACCGACGACGGGACGACATGGCGGAAGGTCGCGACCGTGACGGTCCCGGCCGCGGCCCGGACGCAGGACGTGGGGCTCTTCATGACCGCGGGCAACGGCGGCACGGGCGACCGCGGCCTGGTGGAGTTCACCGGCTTCCGCATCGGCTGAACCCGGCGGCCCCTCGCCCTCAGCCGGTGCCGTCACCCGTGCCGACGGCGGCGACGAGGGCCGCCAGGGCGTCACCGAGCCGGTCCACTCCCTCGCCGGGGGCACCGCCGGGCTCCGTCATGTATCCGTCCCGGCGGATCTCGATCATCAGCGCCGACACCTCGCGCACCTCGCCATAGTGCTTCAACGGCACATAGGTGCCGGCGAACGGCGAGTCGAGGCCGATCTCGCCGCACGGCGCGAAGGCCTCGCGGGCCGCGTCCAGCAGCCAGGCCGGGGTGTGGAAGGCGTCGGTGCCCAGGCAGACCGCGGGGCGGGGCCCGCCGCCGTGCAGTTCGTAGGGGAGCGGCGCGGCGGGGTAGGAGTGCACGTCGATGACGACCGCCCGTCCGGTGGCCGCGAGTCGTTCCTGGACGGCGGCCGTCATGGCGGCCGCGTACGGCTCGAAGTACGCGTCCAGCAGATCCCGTTCGTGGCGGGGGTCGTCCTCGCGCAGGGGGGCGCCGTGCGAGGTGCGGGTGTAGACGGCGCCCATGCCGACGGCGCGCATCTCCTCCCGCTCGTCCGGGAACCGCTCGGGGTCGACCACCAGCCGCGACAGGAGGTTGGTGAACCGCCAGGCGCCGGTCCGCGCGGCGGCGCGCACGGCGATCAGGTCGGTGTAGGAGTCCGTCATGTGGTCGAGTTCGGCGCCCAGCGCGTCGTCGTCCAGGAGGATGCGCTCGCGGACGTGCCCGGGCACGGTGCGGGCACTGTGCGGGACATGGAGGAGCACCGGTGAGTCCGGTGCGCCCTCGGTGACACGGAACGTCGATTCATCCATTTCTCCACCCCTCTCCGCTCCTCCCCGCCTCCCATCGGCGCCGCCGGAGTCACCCGCGGGCACCCGCCCTTGTGACGGATGCCGTCCACGGCGGTGTGGGCGGCAGGTCAGAACAGCGGCTCCGGCAGCACACCTTCCAAGGCCAGCAGCGAGCGCTTGATGTCGAGCATGCGCAGGCCTCCGCCGAAGCCGCCGATGCCGCCGTCGCTCTCCAGGACCCGGTGGCACGGGACGACGACGGGCAGCGGGTTGGAGCCCATGGCCGTCCCCACGGCCCGGGCCGCGCCCGGCTCGCCGACCCGGTTCGCCAGATCCTGGTAGCCGACCACGCTGCCGAACGGGACACCGGCCGACAGCTCGCGCAGCACGCGGCGGTTGAAGCCGGTCGTCAGCGACCAGTCGAAGTCGAGGTCGAAGGTGTGCCGCGTCCCGGCGAAGTACGCCTCCACCTGCGGTATCGCCTCGTCCAGCCGGGCTCCCGCGGCGCTCGCGGACCCGGGCCTGCGCGCTGCCGCGGCGCCCAGCCGGGAGCAGATCCGCTCCAGCACGGCGGGGGCCTCCTCCTCCCCGGTCCGGAAGGCCACGTGGACAAGGCCCTGCCCGGTCGCGGCGAGCAGCAGCGGCCCGATCGGTGTATCCAGCACCGTCCAGGCGACCTCGGTGGCAGGGGTCTGGGGTTGCGTCACGGTTCCCACCCTAGGGCGGGGCACCGACAGCCGGTGCCGGCCCGGTGCCGGTCGCCGTCCCCGTACGGTGCCGGCAACCGGCCGCACGCCCTGCCACCCGGGAGAGTGGCCGTTCTCGACAGGTCTGTCACAAGCGGTAGTTGATCGGTCACGAGGGGGATGGGGCGCGCATGACGCAAAACGACTTCACCCATGCCGTCCGCCGGCTCGCCCGGGAACAGGACCGGGTCGCCACCGTCGCCCAACTCGCCGCGGTGGGCGTACCGCAGAGCAGGCTGCGCGAATGGTGCCGCCCCGGCGGCCGGTGGCAGCGGCCGCTGCCCAGGGTGGTCGTTCTCCACTCCGGTCCGCTCACCGCCGCACAGCGGTCCAGGGCGGCACTGGCCTTCGCCGGGCATCCGCAGGTCCCGGCCATGATCACCGGTGTGGCGGGGCTCGCCCTGCACGGCGTCGCCGTCGCCGCGCCGCCGTGCGGGCTCCCGGTGGTGGACGTTCTCGTGCCGAGCGAGCGCCGCATCCGCACCCACACCTGGGTGCGGGTCCACCACGGCCGCGGGCTCCCCGTGCCCGACACCGTGGACGGAGTGCCCGTGGCCCCGGTCGTCCGGGCGGCGGCCGACGGCGTACGGGAGTCCATCGACCCCGAGTGGGCCCTGGAGGTGGTCCGCGAACTCGTCGCGGCGCTCGGCGTGCCCGCGGCCGCGCTCGCCGCGGAACTGGGCGGTGCGGTGCTCGCCCGGCGCCCCGCCGTGGCCGCCCTGCTGGACGCCGTGGACTCCGGCCCGCGCGCGGCCCCCGCGGAGCCGATGGCCCGAGCCCTGGTGGCCCGGTCGGGGCTGCGGCAACCCCTGTGGCGTCCCACGCTCGAGTTCGACGGCGCCTTCCTGGGCTCGCCGGACGCCTACTGGGTGCGCGACGGCCTCGTCCTGGACCTCGGCCCGGGCACGGGGCGCGGCCGGCTGGAGTCGCTGGGACTGCGTGTGCTGCGGATCGCGCCCGCCGCGCTCACCCGCAGCCCCGCCGAGGTCGTCGCCGCCCTGCGCAACGCCCTGGCGGAAGGGCCGTACGGGCCGCTGGAGCGGATCACGGCACTGCCCGGAACGAGATGACGCACGGGTGTCCGCGCGATTGAAGCCGTCGTGAGGATGCCGCGCCGGGCGGCCCGCGACCCTGGCGTGCGGCAGCGCGGCGGACGAAAACGGCGGAGGGTGCCGTGAGCGGCACATAGGGAACGGTCAACGGACTCGGCCACCGATGGGGCGACCCCTCTCGCGGGGTTGATGGCGGCCTGCTCGGGCGCCGCCCTCGGGCCGCGCTGCACGACCAGGGCGCTTGGCAAGCGCCCTTCGCGACGGGCCGGCCGGCTCGCGCCGCGTTCCGCGGCAATCGGCTCCGGCATCCGGCATCCGGACGGTGCACTTCATCGCCGTGACGGGCTTCGCCACGGGTGGGTTGCGGATCCCCTACGACATGCCCGTCACCTTCGCGAGCCTGGTGGTCGCCATCGTGGTCGTCGAACTCGGGGTGTTCTCGTCGGCTTCACGGTTCGCACGCCGCCCGCCGTTCTGGCCGCGATCGTCGCCCTGTGGGCGTCGGTCTCCGTCCGCCGCCGGCGCCTCACGCTTCCGCGAGGGCCCGCGCGAACGCCAGTGACGGCTGGCCCACCCCGCTGCATTGGGTCGGTGCCGTGCTCCCGGGGTCGTCCTCACAGGCCCTGTCCCGGTCGGCGGACCACATCGACAGACCGCCCAGCCCCTTGTCGCGGGCGAAGGCGGCCAGTTGCGCAGCGTCCCCCAGGGTGAAGACCTCGCCCTTGATGTCGTTCACCCCGATCATCGGCGTCACCGTGAGGGTCCGCCAGGCCGCCGCGTCCGGCAGGCCCAGCAGCGCCTTGAGCTGCCGGTGCGTTGAGGTGGCCGCCTGGATCGCGTACCGGCCCATGTCCCCGGTGTACGACTCCCCGTAGTCCATCGCCATGATGTTGACGCTGTCGACGCGGACCCCTTGGCGCCGGGCGTCCGCGAGCAGCGCCGAGGCCTCGGCGGTCAGCCCCGAGGGCATCGCCGGCAGCGTGAAGGAGACCGACAGCGTCCGACCCTCGCGTTCCGCCTCCCTCTGGAGGCGGGCGACGGCGCGCGCCCGGCGGGTGCTGGCCGCCGTGTCCGCCAGGTCGTCGCCCTCGACGTCGAAGTCGACCCCGGTCAGCCGGTAACGGCCGATCACCTCGGCGTAGGCCGAGCCGAGTCCGTCCACGTCGGGGCAGGCCCCCGCCAGCTCCGTGCCGTCGGCGCCGCCGAACGAGACCCGCACGTCGCGGCCGGTGGCGCGCAACGCGGCGATGCGGTCCGCCAGGTCGCCGTGGGCGATGCCCTCGCGCCCGTCCCAGGTCGGGGCGCAGCCGCCGCGCGCGGTGACGAACCCGAGGGTGAAACCGTCGGCCCCGGTGCTGCGGGCCGCGCCCGCCATGTCGTACGCGGTGGAGCGCGAGGCGTCCACGTACGGGGTGAAGGGCACCTCGGCCACCGGTTCCCTCCCCTGGGGCGCGCGGGCCGCCGGGGCGCCGGCGGGCTCCCGGCCGGTGAGGAGGGAGGCGGTCGTGGCGCCGACGGCGACCGCCACGAGCCCGGTGATCAGCTGTGCCGCGCGGCTCTTCATGACGGAGAGACTATCCGCCCCGGGAATTCCGGATCCCACTTCCCGGAAATTACCGAAAAGGGGGTGCGGCCCATTCGTGGGATTAATTCCGGAGTGAATCCAGGGAATTCGCGGAGGGGAATTGCTGCTAGCATTCCGCCTATGCATTCCCTCTCCCGGCGGGCCTGTCCCCGTGGGCGGTCCACGGAGGAAGGGCCCGTGTTCGTCGACGCGTCGGGCCGCCGGGCGCGCGTTATCCGGCGCGCCGGACTGGCGGTCGGGGTCGCCTGCGCGGGATATGCCGTGCTGCTGGGGGTGGCTTTGGCGGGAGGAACCCCTTTCGCGCCCCAGACCCTGATTCCGGGTGCCGACGTCCCCGGGGGCGCTTCGGCGCAGGCCGGGGCGGGTGGACGGACCGGGGGCGGCCGCGAACGCGCCGCGGGCGCCCCGGACGCCATTCACGCCCCCGTGCCGGCGGCCCGCCCCGCCGCCGCACCCACCGCCGTCGCGGCCACCGAGGTGAGCCCCTCCGCCACCGGGGGCCGTGAGACGGCCTCCGCGACCGCCACCGCCGCTCCCGGCAGGACCGGTACCACCCCGGCGGCGAGCGTCACCCCGAGGCCCACCCCGCCGCGCACCCCGGCGGCCTCCGCCTCGCCGTCCGCCTCCGTCCCGGCGACACCCGGACCCGACACCCCCGCGTTCCCTCCGGTCGACGCAGGCGGCGATCCCGCGCCGGGCGACGGCTGGGACGACTGAGCGGCCATGGCACGGACGGCCCGGCACGCGGCACCCGGTGCGATCACCAAGGTGGCGTCGGCCGGCAGGCAGGCCGTGCCCAGACCACGCGTCGTCATGGCCGTGCTGGGACTGTTCGCGCTGGTGTGCGTGATGCTGCTGGACGGCTACCTGCACTCGGAGATCGGCAACGACAGCCGTGTCCACGAGTCCGGGAGTTCGGACCGGGTGCCCGCCTCCGTCCTCGAGGGCGGGCCGGTGCTCACCTTCGACGCCGACGGCGAGCCCGTCAGCCACACTCTGCCGCCCCGGACGATCGCGCTCACCTTCGACGACGGCCCCGATCCCCGGTGGACCGCGAAGGTGCTGGCCGTACTGCGCGAACACGACGTGCCGGGCACCTTCTTCGTCGTGGGCCAGATGGCCGCCCGGTACCCCGGGCTCATCCGCGACATCGTCGACTCCGGCGGCGAGATCGGGGTCCACACCTTCTCCCACGTCGACCTGGCGTACCAGAGCAGGGCCAGGATCGACCGCGAACTGGCTCAGACACAGCTGGCGCTCGCCGGCGCCGCGGGCATCACGACCTCGCTCTTCCGCGCCCCGTACTCCTCCGAGCCCGACGCCGTCGACGACACCATGTGGCCCGTCTACCGCTACCTCGGCACCAAGGGTTACATCAGCGCCTTCGTCGACACCGACAGCGAGGACTGGCGGCGCCCCGGCGTCGCACACATCGTCCGCGACGCCGCCCCGGGGCACGGGAAGGGCGCCTCCGTGCTCTTCCACGACGCCGGGGGCGACCGCTCCCAGACCGTGGAGGCGCTCGGCACGTACATCGACACCATGAAGGCGAAGGGCTACACCTTCACCACGCTGACCGCGAGCCTGGGCGCCACGACCGCCAACCACCGGGCGAGCGGAGCCGAGTTGTGGCAGGGGCGCGCCCTCATCGGCGTCGTGACCCTGGCCGAGTTCACCATGCCCGTCCTGTTCTGGCTGCTCGTCGTGGTCGGCGTCGCCGTCCTGGCCCGCTTCGCCCTGATGCTCGTCCTCGCCCGCCGGCACGCCAGGATCCGCGGCCGCCGCCGCTTCAACTGGGGGCCGGCGGTGACCGAACCCGTCAGCGTCATCGTGCCCGCCTACAACGAGAAGGAGTGCATCGCCAGCACGGTCGGTTCACTCGCGGCGAGCACCCACCCGGTGGAGATCATCGTCGTGGACGACGGCTCGACCGACGGCACCGCGGGCATCGTCGAGGCGATGCGCCTGCCGCGGGTGCGCGTCGTGCGCCAGGAGAACGCGGGCAAGGCCGCCGCGCTCAACCGCGGCCTGGAGCACGCCCGTCACGCACTCGTCGTGATGATGGACGGCGACACCGTCTTCGAGCCCGGCACCGTGCACCGGCTCGTCCAGCCCTTCGCCGACCCGAGGGTCGGCGCCGTCGCGGGCAACGCCAAGGTCGGCAACCGCGCCACGGTGATCGGCGCCTGGCAGCACATCGAGTACGTGATGGGCTTCAACCTCGACCGCCGCATGTACGACCTGCTCGGCTGCATGCCCACCGTGCCGGGTGCCGTCGGCGGCTTCCGCCGCGCCGCGCTCATCGACGCCGGGGGCATGAGCGGCGACACCCTCGCCGAGGACACCGACGTCACCATCGCGCTGCACCGTGCGGGCTGGCGTGTGGTGTACGCCGAGCACGCGCGCGCCTGGACCGAGGCACCGGGCACCATCGGCCAGCTGTGGCGGCAGCGGTACCGCTGGAGCTACGGCACCATGCAGGCGCTGTGGAAGCACCGGCGCTCCCTGGTGGACCGCGGCCCCTCGGGACGCTTCGGCCGCGTCGGCATGCCGCTGGTCGTGCTTTTCCAGATCGTCACACCCCTCTTCGCGCCGCTGATCGACCTCCTGACCGTCTACGGCGCCGTCTTCGTCGACCCCGCCCGGTCACTCCTCGCCTGGGCCGCGCTGATGTCCGTCCAACTCCTCTGCGCGGCGTACGCCTTCCGCCTGGACCGCGAGCGGTACCGCCATCTGCTGATGCTGCCGCTGCAGCAGATCGTCTACCGGCAGTTGATGTACCTCGTCCTGATCCACTCCTGCGTCACGGCCATGACCGGAGGCCGGCTGCGCTGGCAGAAGCTCGAACGCACCGGCGAGGTGGGCTCCCCGCAGGCGTCCGCGGGAGCCGCCCGATGACCGCGCCCGACACCTCCTCCCCGCCGCTGCCCCGACCCAGGACCTCCGGCCGGCACGCCGCCCGCCGGGCCGCGCCGGGCGCCCCCGCCGCCCCGGGCGGCGGCCGCGACCGCTACCTGGACCTCCTGCGCGCCCTGGCGCTCGTCCGCGTCGTGACGTACCACACGTTCGGCTGGGCCTGGCTGAGCCTGGCGTTCCCCTCTCTCGGGGTGATGTTCGCCCTCGCGGGATCGTTCATGGCGCGATCCCTGGAGGGGCCCGCGCCGTCGGTCGTGCGGCGGCGGCTGCGCAGGCTCCTGCCGCCGCTGTGGTGCCTCGGCGCCGTCCTGGTGCCGGCGATGCTGCTCCACGGCTGGGCGCCCGGCGAGCACCACGCGGGCCGCTGGTGGGCGCGGCTGCTCCTGTGGGCGGTGCCGGTGGCCGACCCGCCGGGCAGCGCCTGGGCCGAGCAGGTCACGGGGGTCCTGTGGTACGTGCGTGCCTACCTGTGGTTCGTCCTGCTCTCGCCGCTGCTGCTGCGGGTGTTCCGGCGGTCGCCCTCCGCCGCGCTCGTCGCCTCCCTCGCCCCCGTCGTGCTCCTGCAGACGGTCTGGATCCCGCCGGAGGGCGCGGCCGGGACCGCCGTCACCGACCTGGCGACCTTCCTGACCTGCTGGCTGCTCGGCTTCGCCCACCGCGACGGGCTGCTCGACCGGGCACCGGCCGGACGGGTGGCGGTCCTGGCGGCGGCCGCCATGGCGGCGGGCGGCTGGTGGACCTCGTCCCACCGCGTGGACGGCTCCTACGACCTCAACGAGATCCCCCTCGCCCAGGCGCTGTGGTCGGCCGGCTTCGTCCTGCTCCTGCTGCGCTTCCGGCCGTGCGCCGGCCCGGCCGGGCGGATCCCGCCGTTGGACCGGCTGGTGCGGATCGTCAGCGCGCGCGCCGTGACCGTCTACCTGTGGCACGAGGTCGCGCTCGTGCTCAGCGTCCCGCTGATCGACCTGATGTGGCGGGTCAGGGCCTTCGAACTGTCGCTGCCCCTGGACAGCACCTGGTTCCAGTTCGCGGTCGTCTGGGTGCTGATCGCGGTGGCGGTGCTGCTCCCGGGCCTGGTGGAGGACCTCGCGGCGGGGCGCCGGCCCCGCCTCCTGCCCTGATCCGGGCAGGTCGGAGCCGGTTGTCGGTGGGGGGTCGTACCGTTGACCCATGCGGCCCGTATCAGACATCGAACGCAGTGTGGCGCCCTTCGAGGTCGTCAGCCCCTACCAGCCCAGCGGCGACCAGCCGACCGCCATCGACGACCTCGAGCGGCGCATCCGCGCGGGCGAGAACGATGTCGTCCTGCTCGGCGCGACGGGTACCGGAAAGTCGGCGACCACCGCCTGGATGATCGAACGGCTGCAGCGCCCGACCCTGGTCATGGCGCCCAACAAGACCCTGGCCGCCCAGCTGGCGAACGAGTTCCGGGAGCTGCTGCCCAACAACGCGGTCGAGTACTTCGTGTCGTACTACGACTACTACCAGCCGGAGGCGTACGTCCCGCAGACGGACACCTACATCGAGAAGGACTCCTCGATCAACGAGGAGGTCGAGCGGCTGCGCCACTCCACCACCAACTCGCTGCTGACCCGCCGCGACGTGGTCGTGGTCGCCTCGGTGTCCTGCATCTACGGCCTCGGCACGCCCCAGGAGTACGTCGACCGCATGGTCCGGCTCAGGGTGGGCGAGGAGATCGACCGGGACGCCCTGCTGCGCAAGTTCGTCGACATCCAGTACGCGCGCAACGACGTGGCGTTCACCCGGGGCACCTTCCGGGTGCGCGGCGACACCATCGAGATCTTCCCGGTCTACGAGGAGCTCGCCGTCCGCATCGAGATGTTCGGCGACGAGATCGAGGCTCTGTACACCCTGCACCCGCTCACCGGCGAGATCATCACCGACGACCAGCAGCTCTACGTCTTCCCCGCCACCCACTACGTGGCCGGACCGGAGCGCATGGAGCGGGCCATCGCCGGCATCGAGAAGGAGCTCGCCGAGCAGCTCGCGGTCATGGAGAAGCAGGGCAAGCTGCTGGAGGCGCAGCGGCTGCGGATGCGCACCACGTACGACATCGAGATGATGCGGCAGATCGGCACCTGCTCCGGCATCGAGAACTACTCGCGGCACATCGACGGCCGCGAGGCGGGCTCCGCCCCGTCCACCCTCATCGACTACTTCCCCGAGGACTTCGTCCTCGTCATCGACGAGTCGCACGTCACCGTGCCCCAGATCGGCGCCATGTACGAGGGCGACGCCTCTCGCAAGCGCACCCTGGTCGACCACGGCTTCCGGCTGCCCTCCGCCCTCGACAACCGGCCGCTGAAGTGGGAGGAGTTCCTGGAACGGGTCGGTCAGACGGTCTACCTGTCGGCCACCCCCGGCAAGTACGAGCTCTCCCGGGGCGACGGTGTCGTCGAGCAGATCATCCGCCCCACCGGCCTGGTCGACCCCGAGGTGATCGTCAAGCCCACCAAGGGGCAGATCGACGACCTCGTCCACGAGATCCGGCTGCGCGCCGAGCGCGACGAGCGCGTCCTGGTCACCACGCTCACCAAGAAGATGTCCGAGGACCTCACCGACTACATGCTGGAACTCGGCATCCAGGTGCGGTACCTGCACAGCGACATCGACACCCTGCGCCGCGTGGAGCTGCTGCGCGAGCTGCGGGCCGGCGAGTTCGACGTGCTGGTCGGCATCAACCTGCTCCGCGAGGGCCTGGACCTGCCCGAGGTCTCGCTGGTGGCCATCCTCGACGCCGACAAGGAGGGCTTCCTGCGCTCCGGCACCTCCCTGATCCAGACCATCGGCCGCGCGGCGCGCAACGTCTCCGGCCAGGTCCACATGTACGCCGACAAGATCACCCCGGCGATGGAGAAGGCCATCGAGGAGACCAACCGGCGCCGGGCCAAGCAGATCGCCTACAACGAGGAGCGGGGCATCGACCCGCAGCCGCTGCGGAAGAAGATCGCCGGCATCCTGGACTCCTTCGCCCGCGAGGACGCCGACACCGAGGAGCTGCTGGGCTCGGGCCGCCAGCGCTCGCGCGGCAAGGCACCGGTGCCGGGCCTGTCGGCGAAGGCGGGGGAGAAGCGGGCCGCCAAGAGCCTGCCCGCCGCCGAACTGGCCGAGCTCATCGGCGAACTGACCGACCAGATGCACACCGCCGCCGCGGATCTGCAGTTCGAGGTCGCCGCCCGGCTGCGGGACGAGGTGGGCGAGTTGAAGAAGGAGCTGCGGCAGATGAGGGAGGCGGGCGTGGCCTGACCGTTGCCGCTGTCGAATCTCTTGCCGAACCACGGTGCCCTACCCGGGCGTCTACCCATAGGGTGCGAGCAACCGCACGTCGGCAAAACGGTTGAGAGGGGACAGCGCGTGACGGTCAACATGACCAAGGGTCAGAAGATCAGCCTGCAGAAGTCGGACGGGGGGACGCTTACGTCGGTCCGCATGGGGCTCGGCTGGCAGGCCGCCCCGCGTCGTGGGCTGTTCGGCAGCCGCACACGGGAGATCGACCTCGACGCCTCCGCGGTCCTCTTCGCCGACAAGCAGCCCGTGGACGTGGTGTTCTTCCGGCACCTCGTCAGCGATGACGGCTCGGTGCGGCACACCGGCGACAACCTGGTCGGCGGTGCCGGACAGGGCGGGGACGACGAGGCGATCCTGGTCGACCTGCAGCGCGTGCCGGTGCACATCGACCAGATCGTCTTCACGGTCAACTCCTTCACCGGGCAGTCCTTCCAGGAGGTGCAGAACGCGTTCTGCCGCCTGGTCGACGAGACCAACGGCCAGGAGCTGGCCCGCTACACCCTGACCGGCGGTGGCGCCTACACCGCGCAGATCATGGCGAAGGTGCAGCGCGGTGGCGATGCCGGCTGGTCGATGACCGCGATCGGCACCCCGGCCAACGGCCGCACCTTCCAGGACCTCATGCCGGCGATCCTGCCGGCGCTCTGATCGGGATCGGGCACAGGGGGGCGCGGGCATGACCACCGAGCTGGTCCACGGGCAGAACCATCCGCTACCCGGCACCTCGCTGGAGGTCCGGGTGTCGGCCGGCACGCTGGTGGTGGCCGCCGTCTCCCTGGGCGACGGGCAGGGGCGCGTGAGCGGCCCCGGGGCCGTCGCCCACCTGGCGGCGCCGCGGCTGCCCGGCATCGAGGTGCCCGTGCGTCTCGCCGCCGAGCAGCGCGTCACCGCCGACCTGGCGGCCGTCCCGGCGGACGTGGACCGCGTCCACGTCCTGCTGGCGCTGCCGCCGGTCGCCGGGGCGCCGAGCCGCTTCGGGGCCTGCCCCGCGCCCCACCTGACCGTCTCCGGATCCGACGGGGTGCCGGTCGCGAGCTTCACCGTGACGGGGCTGAGCAGCGAGGCGGCGATCGTCGCCCTGGAGCTCTACCGCCGCCAGGGCGCCTGGAAGGTACGCGCGCTCGGCCAGGGGTACGCGGGCGGGCTGGCCGAGCTGCTGCGCGACCAGGGGCTGGGCCGCCCCGAGGCGGACGCCGTGGCCGCCCGCGTGGCGGAGGCGGTGCGCCCCGCGCCCGCCGTGCCCTCCACCGCACCGCCTCCGGTCGCCGCGCCGCCACCGCCCTCCGTCCCTCCCGCCGGGTCCCCTCCCACCGCCTCCCCTCCCGCCGCGCCAGCCGCCGACACGGTGCCCCCGACCCCGGCGCCCGTCGCGGGCGACGCCTCCGGCTGGAGCATGGAGGAACGGCTCCACAACCAGGTCTGGGGCATGTTCGAGGACCTGGCCCGCACCATCGCGGCGTACCGCAGCGCCGTCGACTTCGCCGAGTCCCGGCTCGATCAGGAGCTGGACACGATCCTCGCCGACCCGCGCACCCGCGTCGGCCCCGCCGCCGAGGCCGCCCGCGACCAGGCCAGGGCGCGCCAGACGGAGCTGGTGGACCGGGCCCGTGCCGTGCTCGACCGCGACCTGGCCCAGCTGACCGCCGAGGCCGAGGTCGTCGAGCCCGCCCTGCCGCCGCCCTACGCGGGCTGGGAGAGCCCGGTCTGGCACGGCTACCGCGTCCCCGCCGAGCCTTCGATGGCGGTCCGGCTCGGCGACCTCCACCTGCCCGAACGTCCGGAGCTGCGCATCCCCCTGCTGGTACGGCTGCCGCTGGAACGCGGGCTGTGGGTGGACGGCGCCCAGGACCGCCGTCGCGCCGTGGACGTGGCCGTGGCGCTCGCCGCCCGTCTGCTCGCCTCCCACCCGGCGGGGGAGTGCGCCGTCCACGTCATCGACCCCGCGGGCTCCGCCGCGACGGCGCTGGCCCCGTTCACGGACTCCGGCGCGCTGCGCGAGCCGCCCGCCACGGGCGCCGCCGGGGTGGCGGCGCTGCTCGCCCGGCTCACCGAGCGGGTCGACCTGGTGCAGATGGCGCTGCGCGCGGACGTGCCCTTCGACGTGCCCCCGGGCGTCGACCCGGCCCGCCAGGTGCTGGTCGTCAACGACTTCCCGTACGGCTTCGACGACCGGACGATCAACCAGCTGCGCTACCTCGCGGACGAGGGCCCGCAGGTCGGCGTCCACCTCATCCTTGTCGCCGCCCGTGAGGACGCCCGCGAGTACGGTCCGCTCCTCGACCCGTTGTGGCGCTCGATGACGCGTCTGACCCCACAGCCCGACGACCACCTCGCCGACCCCTGGGTCGGCCACGCCTGGACGTACGAACCGCTGCTCGCCCCGCCCGGCAGCGCCGTCCTGTCCCAGGTGCTGCGCCAGGTGGCCGCCGCCCGACGCACCTACGACCCGGGCCGCCACTGACCTGTCCGGCCGGTCCGGCGGGGGCTCCGGCCGCCGTCCTGATTGACCATCACTTTACTCTCTTTACCTTTCCTTGGGATTTCATGTACTCTTCTTTACGCGGAGGGGAGTACTCCCTACTTGCGGTGCATCCCGTCATCACGGGCCTGAACGGCCCCGGGACACCGGCCCCGGCCCACGGGCCCGGGTGGAAGAGACCTCCGGCAGCGACAACGCTGACAATTGCCAGCCCATCTGCCGGAGGCATCGCGTGGATGTATCCCTGACCCTCTGGGTGCTGACCATCGCCGGTCTGTGCGCCCTGATCGCCGCCGACTTCTTCATCGGGCGAAAACCCCATGACGTGTCGGTCAAGGAAGCCGGCGCCTGGACGATCGTCTGGATCGTCCTGGCCGCCCTCTTCGGGCTCGGCCTGCTGTTCTTCGCCGGCGGGCAGCCCGCCGGCGAGTTCTTTGCGGGCTACATCACCGAGAAGTCGCTCAGCGTGGACAACCTCTTCGTCTTCGTGCTGATCATGGCGAAGTTCGCGGTGCCGTCCCAGTACCAGCAGCGCGTCCTGCTCTTCGGCGTGCTCATCGCACTGGTCCTGCGCGCGATCTTCATCGCCGCCGGCGCCGCCATCATCGCCAGCTTCTCGTGGGTCTTCTTCATCTTCGGCGCCTTCCTCATCTGGACCGCGTGGAAGCTGGTCCAGGAGGCCCGGGCCGAGGAGCACGACGAGGAGTTCGAGGAGAACCGGCTGCTGAAGGCCGCCGAGCGCCGCTTCGGCGTCGCCGACCGCTACCACGGCACCAAGCTCTTCATCCAGCAGAACGGCAAGCGGATCATGACCCCGATGCTGGTGGTCATGCTGGCGATCGGCACCACCGACGTCCTGTTCGCACTGGACTCCATCCCGGCGATCTTCGGCCTCACCCAGGACCCGTACATCGTCTTCACCGCCAACGCCTTCGCGCTGATGGGCCTGCGGCAGCTGTACTTCCTCATCGGCGGTCTGCTGAAGAAGCTGGTCCACCTCTCGTACGGGCTGTCGATCATCCTCGGCTTCATCGGGGTGAAGCTCGTGCTCCATGCCCTGCACGAGGCGGGGGTCCACGTCCCCGAGATCAGCATCCCGTTCTCCCTCGGCTTCATCGTCGTGGTCCTGGCCGTCACCACGGTCACCAGCCTGATGGCGTCGAAGAAGCAGACGGCCGCGGAGAAGCGCGACGAGGAGCACGTCGACGTCTGACCCGCGGCTCCTCAGCCCGGGCGGGGTGCGCGGCGGTCCGCCGCGCACCCCGCCGTCGCGTCCGTCGCCTCCGCCGCGGCCGCACCCCGCGTCTCCGGCAGCGCCGCGAAGCACCCGAGGCTGAGCAGCGCCACGGCCGCGACGTACACCGCCACCGGCCAGGGAGTGCCGGTGCCCGCCACCAGCCGGGTCGCCACGAGCGGGGTCAGGGCGCCGCCCAGGACGCCGCCGAGGTTGTAGCCCAGGGCGGCGCCGGTGCAGCGCACCCGGGGCGCGTACAGCTCCGGGAGGTACGCGCCCACCACGGCGAAGACCGTGATGAAGGCGATCAGCTCCGCGGCGGACCCCACGGCGATCGCCACCGGCTCGCCGCTCGCGAGCAGTCCGGCGTACGGGAAGACCACCACCCCCATCGCGGCGGTACCCGCCAGCGCCATCCGCCGCCGCCCGAAGCGGTCGCCCAGCAGGCCCGCCAGCGGTGTGAGCGCCCCCTTGAGCAGGACGGCCACCAGCACGCAGCCCAGTACGACCGTGCGGTCCATGCCGAGGTGCTCGGTGGTGTACGCCAGCGACCAGGTGGTCACCGTGTAGAAGACGGCGTAGCCGCACGCCATGGCGCCCGCCGTGAGCAGCACCAGGCGCCCGTGCTCACGCAGCAGCTCCGAGACGGGCACCCGGGCCAGGTCACCGCGCCCCGCGGCCGCCGAGAACGCGGGGGTCTCCGGCAGCGCGGCCCGCAGCGCCAGTCCGGCCAGCGCCAGCGCGCCCGCCACCCAGAACGGCACCCGCCAGCCCCAGGAGCGGAAGGCGGCGTCGCTCAGGCCCGCGGACAGGGCCAGCACGATCCCGTTCGCCAGCAGGAAGCCCACCGCGGGACCGGTCTGTGGCAGGCTCGTCCACAGCCCGCGGCGCCGCCCCGGCGCGTGCTCCGCGACGAGCAGCACCGCCCCGCCCCACTCGCCGCCCAGCCCCAGCCCCTGGAGGAAGCGCAGGGCCACCAGCAGCACGGGCGCTGCCGGGCCGATCGCGGCGTATCCGGGGACGCAGCCGACGGCGGTGGTCGCCAGCCCGGTCAGCAGCAGGGAGCCGACCAGTACGGGGCGGCGTCCGACGCGGTCGCCGATGTGGCCGAAGAGGACCGAGCCGAGCGGGCGGGCGACGAAGCCCACCGCGAAGGTTCCGAACGCGGCCAGGGTGCCGGCGAGCGCCGAGGCGTCGGGGAAGAACAGCGGTCCGAGGACGAGGGCGGCCGCGGTGCCGTAGGCGAAGAAGTCGTAGAACTCGATCGCGGTCCCGGCCGCCGACGCGGCGGCGATCCGGGCCATGGAGGGGGAGGTGCGCACGTGGGTCCAACGACCCACGTGCGCGGGGGTGGCGGTGCCGCGGTGGGCGCCGCCGCGGGGCCGCTACCAGCCCCGTTCGCGCCATTCGTCGAGGTGCGGGCGCTCGTCGCCGAGCGTGGTGTCGTTGCCGTGGCCGGGGTAGACCCAGGTCTCGTCCGGGAGGCGGTCGAAGAGCTTGGCCTTGACCCCCTCGAAGAGGCTCGTGAAGTGGTCCGGGTTGCTGTGGGTGTTGCCCACGCCGCCCGGGAAGAGGCAGTCCCCGGTGAAGATGTGCGGGTGTCCGTGGGGGTCGTCGTAGATCAGGACGATGCTGCCCGGTGTGTGACCGACCAGGTGCCGCGCGGTGAGCTCGACCCGGCCGACCTGGATCCGGTCGCCGTCCTCGACGGGCACGTCGGTGGGGACGGGGATCCCCTCGGCGTCGTGGCGGCCCGCGTAGGTGCGTGCGCCGGTCCCGTCGACCACGGCCTGCAGCGCCTGCCAGTGGTCGGCGTGCCGGTGCGTGGTGACGACGGACGCGAGACCGTCGTTGCCGGCGACCTCCAGGAGCGTGTGCGCGTCGTTGGCCGCGTCGACGAGCAACTGTTCGTCGGTGGCGCGGCAGCGCAGCACATACGCGTTGTTGTTCATGGGGCCGACCGCGACCTTGGTGATGATGAGGTCCTTGAGTTCGTGCACGTCGGGCGCGCCCCCGACCGTGACCTCGCCGCTGTACGTCATGACGTCAGCCTAGTGGCGGCAGCACCGGCAGCGGCACGTCCGGGTGGGCGGTCAGGTCCTCGCCGCCGGAGCGGCCGCTGACCCAGGCGAGCAGCGCGTGCCGGGGCCCGCCGACGGTGAGTTCGGGCTCGTCGGCCGCGCCGATCACCCACTTCTCGCCGCTGCCGGTGTCGTGGATGCGGACGGCGGCGACGCCCTCGTGGCCCGACAGGTCGTCGATGATGGCGCCGAGCTCCCGGGTCGCGAAGTCCTCGGGGAGGTGCGCGCAGGTGTACTCCAGGCCGAGGTCGACGTGGTGGAAGTAGATCTCCATGAGCCGCAGGTACGGGATCTCCGCCGCCGCGATCACCCGGCCGGAGCGCATGGCGACCTGCGCGGCCCAGTTCCGCGGCGGGAGCTCCTCGATGGCCAGGGCCAGCCGGTCCGCGGAGACGCGCAGGTCGTCGAGGTGCTCGGCGAGGGGGCGGCCCGCGCCCTCCTCGATGTCCTTGTCCCGGCGGTCGCCGCTCTCGTACTGCGGGGTCTCCTCGCCCGTGCGGGCCCAGACCATCAGGTTGACCAGGGAGTCGGCGTTGCGCGCCAGATGGGCCAGCACGTGGCCGCGGGACCAGCCCGGCAGCCGCGACGGCTCGGCGACGGACGAGGGGGACATGGCGGCGACGGTCTCGATCAGTCGTTCGGTGGCTTCGCGGAGTTCGGCCGCATCGTGGTCGGGGTCGGGTCGTTGGACAGACACGGGGCCTCCTGGGCGGACCTGATCGACGTCTCCGGAGAGACGCTAGCGCGGGACACTCGTTCGGGTGAAGCTGCCGCACCGATGCCGGAAATCGAATGTGCGTGCTATAGGCTCGCTCTCGTCATAACCGGAAGAAAACTCGTCGGCGCCCCGTTTAGGCTGTCTGGGGGTGCTGTCCCCTTGTCTGTCTTTTGAAAGGTGCGCACTGGCGTGGCCGATCGTCTCACCGTCCGTGGCGCTCGCGAGCACAATCTGAAGAACGTCTCGCTCGACCTGCCACGGGACTCGCTCATCGTGTTCACCGGCCTCTCGGGGTCGGGCAAGTCCTCCCTCGCGTTCGACACGATCTTCGCCGAGGGCCAGCGACGCTACGTGGAGTCGCTCTCCTCGTACGCACGGCAGTTCCTGGGCCAGATGGACAAGCCGGACGTCGACTTCATCGAGGGCCTGTCGCCCGCGGTCTCGATCGACCAGAAGTCCACTTCGCGCAACCCGCGCTCGACGGTCGGCACGATCACCGAGGTCTACGACTACCTCCGCCTGCTCTTCGCCCGCATCGGCAAGCCGCACTGCCCCGAGTGCGGCCGGCCCATCTCCCGGCAGTCGCCCCAGGCGATCGTGGACCGGGTGCTGGAGCTGGAGGAGGGCTCTCGCTTCCAGGTGCTCTCGCCGCTGGTGCGCGAGCGCAAGGGCGAGTTCGTCGACCTCTTCTCCGACCTGCAGACCAAGGGCTACAGCCGGGCCCGGGTGGACGGCGCGACCGTCCAGCTGACCGATCCGCCGAAGCTGAAGAAGCAGGAGAAGCACACCATCGAGGTGGTCGTCGACCGCCTCACCGTCAAGGGGAGCGCCAAGCGCCGGCTGACGGACTCGATCGAGACCGCCCTGGGCCTCTCCGGCGGCATGGTGATCCTGGACTTCGTCGACCTCCCCGAGGACGACCCGCAGCGCGAGCGGATGTTCTCCGAGCACCTCTACTGCCCGTACGACGATCTGTCCTTCGAGGAGCTGGAGCCCCGTTCCTTCTCCTTCAACTCGCCCTTCGGCGCCTGCCCGGAGTGCACCGGCATCGGCACCCGCATGGAGGTCGACCCGGAGCTGATCATCCCCGACGAGGACAAGTCCCTCGACGAGGGCGCCATCGCCCCGTGGTCGCTCGGTCACACCCGGGACTACTTCCAGCGCCTGATCGGCGCGCTCGCCGACGAACTGGGCTTCCGCACCGACATCCCCTGGGCGGGGCTGCCGCAGCGCGCGAAGAAGGCCCTGCTCAACGGCCACAAGACGCAGATCGCGGTGCGCTACCGCAACCGCTACGGGCGCGAGCGCTCGTACACCACCTCCTTCGAGGGCGCGATCCCCTTCGTCCGGCGCCGGCACGCGGAGTCCGAGAGCGACTCCAGCCGCGAGCGCTTCGAGGGGTACATGCGCGAGGTGCCCTGCCCCACCTGTGAGGGCACCCGCCTCAAGCCGATCGTGCTGGCGGTCACCGTCCAGGGGAAGTCCATCGCCGAGGTCGCCGCGATGTCCATCAGCGACTGCGCGGAGTTCCTGCGCGGCATGAAGCTGAGCGCACGCGAGAAGACCATCGCCGAGCGGGTGCTCAAGGAGGTCAACGAGCGGCTGCGCTTCCTGGTGGACGTCGGTCTGGACTATCTGTCGCTCAACCGCGCGGCCGGCACGCTCTCCGGCGGCGAGGCCCAGCGCATCCGGCTGGCCACGCAGATCGGCTCGGGCCTGGTGGGCGTGCTCTACGTGCTGGACGAGCCGTCGATCGGTCTCCACCAGCGGGACAACCACCGGCTCATCGAGACCCTGGTGCGGCTGCGCGACCTCGGCAACACCCTGATCGTGGTGGAGCACGACGAGGACACCATCAAGACCTCCGACTGGGTGGTGGACATCGGCCCGGGCGCGGGCGAGCACGGCGGCAAGGTGGTGCACAGCGGTTCGCTCAAGGAACTGCTGCGCAACAAGGAGTCGCTGACCGGCCAGTATCTCGCGGGCAAGCGGCAGATCCCGATCCCGGAGACGCGCCGCCCGGTCGACGGGGAGCGCCGGCTGACCGTGCACGGCGCCCGGGAGAACAACCTGCGGGACATCGACGTGTCCTTCCCGCTGGGCGTCTTCTCGGCGGTCACCGGGGTCTCCGGCTCCGGAAAGTCCACCCTGGTCAACGACATCCTCTACACGCACCTGGCCCGTGAGCTGAACGGCGCCCGGGGCGTCCCCGGCCGGCACACCCGGGTCGACGGGGACGATCAGGTCGACAAGGTGGTGCACGTCGACCAGTCGCCGATCGGCCGCACCCCGCGGTCCAACCCGGCCACGTACACGGGTGTCTTCGACCACGTCCGCAGGCTCTTCGCGGAGACCATGGAGGCGAAGGTGCGCGGCTATCTGCCGGGCCGCTTCTCCTTCAACGTCAAGGGCGGCCGCTGCGAGAACTGCTCCGGCGACGGCACCATCAAGATCGAGATGAACTTCCTGCCGGACGTCTATGTGCCGTGCGAGGTCTGCCACGGCGCCCGGTACAACCGGGAGACCCTGGAGGTCCACTACAAGGGCAAGTCCATCGCCGAGGTCCTGGACATGCCGATCTCCGAGGCACTGGACTTCTTCGAGGCCGTTCCGACGATCGCCCGGCACCTACGCACCCTCACCGAGGTCGGGCTGGGCTACGTGCGGCTGGGCCAGTCCGCCACGACCCTGTCCGGTGGTGAGGCGCAGCGTGTGAAGCTCGCCTCCGAGCTGCAGAAGCGGTCCACCGGCCGCACGGTGTACGTGCTGGACGAGCCCACCACGGGTCTGCACTTCGAGGACATCAGCAAGCTGATCAAGGTGCTCTCCGGGCTGGTCGAGAAGGGCAACACCGTGATCGTCATCGAGCACAACCTCGATGTGATCAAGACGGCCGACTGGGTCATCGACATGGGTCCCGAGGGCGGCAGCGGCGGCGGTCTGGTGATCGCCGAGGGCACCCCCGAGCAGGTCGCGGGGGTGGGCGCCAGCCACACCGGCAAGTTCCTCAGGGACATCCTGGGTGCCGAGAGGATCTCCGACGCCCCGCCGGCCCCGGCCAAGAAGCGGGCCGCCCCGCGGAAGCGGGCCGCGGCGAAGGCCTGACAGCAGGCTCAGAGTTTCGGCACGTAAGGTGCAGCTTTCAAGCTCTTTCTCCTTACGTGCCGAAGCGGAGTCCCCGATGGCTGACACCACCGCCCTGCCCCCCTGCCGCCGTACCGTCCTGAAGGGGGCGGCCCTCGCCGGAGTCGCCGGGGTCGGCCTCACCGCCTGCGGGGGTCCCGGCACGGCGGTCTCCGACGGCCCGATCGAGCTCGGTGCGGCCAGCGAGGTCCCGGTCGGCGGCGCCAAGCTCTACCGCGAGGCCCGGATCGTCGTCGCGCAGCCCACGCAGGGCACCTACCAGGCCTTCAGCGCCGTGTGCACCCACCAGGGCTGCACCTGCGACAAGGTGGAGGGCACCGCGCTGTCCTGCCCCTGCCACGGAAGTGTCTTCGACGCCGCCACCGGCGCCGTCCGCACCGGCCCCGCGACCAAGCCGCTGACCAAGGTCGACGTCCAGGTCCAGGGCGGAAAGCTCGTCGCCGTGACCGGTGCCTGAGACGACGGGAATGTCACCGTCAATCAGTAGGGTGGGGGCATGGCCGATCCCTCCAGCTACCGCCCCAAGCCGGGACAGATTCCGGACTCTCCCGGGGTGTACAAGTTCCGGGACCAGCACGGCCGGGTGATCTACGTCGGGAAGGCGAAGAGCCTGCGCCAGCGGCTCTCCTCGTACTTCCAGGACCTCGCGAACCTGCACCAGCGCACCCGCACGATGGTCACCACCGCCGCCTCCGTGGAATGGACGGTGGTGACCACCGAGGTCGAGGCGCTGCAGCTGGAGTACTCCTGGATCAAGGAGTTCGACCCGCGCTTCAACGTGAAGTACCGGGACGACAAGAGCTACCCCTCGCTCGCCGTCACCATGAACGAGGAGTTCCCCCGCGTCCAGGTGATGCGCGGCCCCAAGCGCAAGGGCGTGCGCTACTTCGGCCCCTACGCGCACGCCTGGGCGATCCGCGAGACCGTCGACCTGCTGCTGCGGGTCTTCCCCGTGCGCACCTGTTCCGCCGGGGTGTTCAAGCGCTCCGCGCAGATCGGCCGGCCCTGCCTGCTGGGCTACATCGGCAAGTGCTCGGCACCCTGCGTCGGCCGGGTCAGCGCCGAGGAGCACCGCGAACTGGCCGAGGAGTTCTGCGACTTCATGGCCGGCCGCACCGGTACCTACCTGCGCCGCCTGGAGCAGCAGATGAGGGACGCGGCCGCGGCGATGGAGTACGAGAAGGCCGCCCGGCTGCGCGACGACATCGAGGCGCTCAAGCGCGCCATGGAGAAGAACGCGGTCGTCCTCGCGGATGCCACCGATGCCGATCTGATCGCCGTCGCCGAGGACGAGTTGGAGGCCGCCGTCCAGATCTTCCACGTCCGCGACGGCCGGGTGCGCGGTCAGCGCGGCTGGGTCACCGACCGGGTCGAGGAGGTCGGCACCGCCGAGCTCGTCGAGCACGCCCTGCAGCAGCTCTACGGCGAGGAGCGCGGCGAGGGGGTGCCCAAGGAGGTGCTGGTGCCCGCGCTGCCCGACCCGTGCGAGCCGGTGCAGCAGTGGCTCACCGAGCGCCGCGGCTCCCAGGTGAGCCTGCGGATACCGCAGCGCGGCGACAAGAAGGACCTCATGGCCACCGTGCAGCGCAACGCCCAGCAGGCGCTGGTGCTGCACAAGACCCGGCGCGCCTCCGACCTCACCACGCGCTCCCGCGCGCTGGAGGAGATCGCCGAGGCGCTGGACCTGGACTCGGCACCGCTGCGCATCGAGTGCTTCGACATCTCCCACCTCCAGGGCGACGATGTCGTCGCCTCGATGGTGGTCTTCGAGGACGGGCTGGCGCGCAAGAGCGAGTACCGCCGCTTCCAGATCAAGAGCTTCGCCGGCCAGGACGACGTCCGGTCGATGCACGAGGTGGTCTCCCGGCGCTTCCGCCGCTATCTGCTGGAGAAGCAGAAGACCGGCGAATGGGTTGACGGCGAGGGCGACGGCGAGGGCGTGGGCGTCGGCCCGGGGAGCGGCGGCGAGGTCGCCGGCGGACCCATCGACCCGGACACGGGCAGGCCGCGCAGGTTCGCCTACCCGCCGCAGTTGGTCGTCGTCGACGGCGGGCAGCCGCAGGTCGCCGCCGCCCAGCGGGCCCTGCAGGAGCTCGGCGTGGAGGACGTGGCCGTGTGCGGCCTGGCCAAGCGCCTGGAGGAGGTCTGGCTTCCCGGCGAGGACGACCCGGTCATCCTGCCGCGCACCAGCGAGGGCCTGTACCTGCTGCAGCGGGTGCGTGACGAGGCCCACCGCTTCGCCATCGCCTACCAGCGCAACAAGCGTTCCAAGTCGATGCGGGCCGGCGCCCTGGACTCGGTGCCGGGCCTCGGCGAGAGCCGCCGCCAGGCGCTGCTGAAGCACTTCGGCTCGCTCAAGCGGCTGCGGGCGGCCACGGTCGAGCAGATCTGCGAGGTCCCCGGCGTCGGCCGGCGCACGGCCGAGTCCGTGCTCGCCGCGCTGGCCGGCGCCGCCCCTGCCGGACCGGCGGTGAACACCGCCACAGGAGAGATCATTGAGGACGAGGGGACGACCGGTCCGGTGACCGTCCCCACGGAACGGGGAAACAGCTCATGAACGCGAACGACGGAGGCGGAGCACAGGTGACGACCGGAGGAGCGGGCGAGGCTGCCGAGGCCATCCCCGAACTCGTGATCATCTCGGGCATGTCGGGTGCCGGCCGCAGCCATGCGGCCAAATGCCTGGAGGACCTCGGCTGGTTCGTCGTGGACAACCTGCCGCCGGCCCTCATCCCCACCATGGTCGACCTCGGCGCCCGCTCCCAGGGCAACGTGGCACGGATCGCGGTGGTCGTGGACGTCCGCGGCCGGCGCTTCTTCGACAACCTCCGCGAGTCCCTGGCGGACCTGGACTCCAAGGGGGTCAAGCGCCGGGTGCTCTTCCTCGAGGCGTCCGACGAGACGCTGGTGCGCCGCTTCGAGTCGGTGCGCCGCCCGCACCCGCTGCAGGGCGACGGCCGGATCGTCGACGGCATCGCCAAGGAGCGGGAGCTGCTGAGCGAGCTGCGCGGCGACGCCGACCTGGTGATCGACACCTCCAGCCTCAACGTCCACGAGCTGCGGGCCAAGATGGACGCCCAGTTCGCCGGCGAGGAGGAGCCGGAGCTGCGGGCCACCGTCATGTCCTTCGGCTTCAAGTACGGCCTCCCCGTCGACGCCGACCTGGTCGCGGACTGCCGCTTCCTGCCCAACCCGCACTGGGTGCCGGAGCTGCGGCCGTACACCGGTCTCAACGACGAGGTCGCCACCTATGTGTTCAACCAGCCCGGCGCCAAGGAGTTCCTCGACCGCTACGCCGAGCTGCTGCACATCGTCAACGCCGGCTACCGCCGCGAGGGCAAGCGCTACGTGACCATCGCGGTCGGCTGCACCGGTGGCAAGCACCGGAGCGTCGCCATGTCCGAACGCCTGGCCGCGCGGCTGTCCGCCGACGGAGTGGAGACGGTGGTCGTCCACCGGGACATGGGGCGCGAGTGATCAGGACGACTCGGCGCTTGCGCCGGTCGGCAGGGCGCAGTGGGGTCACCCCCAAAGTCGTGGCACTGGGAGGCGGGCACGGACTGTCCGCCTCCCTCTCCGCCCTGCGCCGCATCACCCAGGATCTGACGGCCGTGGTCACGGTCGCCGACGACGGCGGCTCCAGCGGCCGTCTGCGGCAGGAGATGGGGGTGCTGCCGCCCGGCGACCTGCGCAAGGCGCTGGCCGCGCTGTGCGGCGACGACGAGTGGGGCCGCACCTGGTCGCAGGTCGTCCAGCACCGCTTCGTCAGCGAGGGTGAACTGCACGGCCACGCCGTGGGGAACCTGCTGATCGTCGCGCTGTGGGAACAACTCGGCGACCCCGTGGCCGCCCTGGAGTGGGTGGGCCGGCTGCTCGGCGCCCACGGCAGGGTGCTGCCCATGTCGGCGGTGCCGCTTGAGCTCACCGCCACGGTCCGCGGCCACGACCCGGAGGTGCCGGACGAGGTCACGACCGTGCACGGCCAGGCCACCGTCGCCCTCACCCCCGGTGAGGTGCAGGAGGTGCAACTGGTGCCGCACGACCCGCCGGCCGTCCCCGAGGCGGTGCAGTCCGTGCTCGACGCGGACTGGGTGGTGCTCGGCCCCGGTTCCTGGTTCTCCTCCGTGATGCCCCACCTGCTGGTGCCCGATCTGGTGTCCGCGCTCATGGAGACCAGGGCCCGCAAGGTGCTCGCGCTCAACCTCGCGCCGCAACCGGGTGAGACCGAGGGCTTTTCTCCGCAGCGTCACTTGGAGGTTTTGGCCCGACACGCCCCTAAACTCACCATCGACGTAGTGCTGGCCGACGAGGCCGCCGTACTCGACCGCGACAGCCTCATACAGGCAGCCGAGCGTTTGTCGGGCACGGTGGAACTGGCCCGGGTCGCCGCCCCCGACGGGCCGCGGCACGATCCGGAACTGCTGGCCGCCGCGTTCGACCGGATTTTTCGTATGCATGGAAGGATCGGCCCATGGCGATGACGGCAGCGGTGAAGGACGAGATCTCCCGGCTCCCCGTCACCCGGACCTGCTGCCGCAAGGCGGAGGTCTCGGCGATCCTGAGGTTCGCGGGCGGACTGCACCTGGTCAGCGGACGCATCGTGATCGAGGCGGAGCTGGACACCGGAATCGCCGCGCGCAGACTGCGCAAGGACATCCTGGAGATCTTCGGGCACTCCTCCGACCTGGTGGTCATGGCGCCCGGCGGGCTGCGCCGCGGCAGCCGGTACGTCGTGCGGGTGGTCGCCGGCGGTGACCAGCTGGCCCGGCAGACGGGTCTGGTGGACGGCAGGGGCCGCCCCATCCGCGGCCTGCCCCCGCAGGTCGTGTCCGGGGCCACCTGCGACGCCGAGGCCGCCTGGCGCGGTGCGTTCCTGGCCCACGGCTCGCTGACCGAACCGGGCCGTTCCTCGTCCCTGGAGGTCACCTGCCCCGGCCCCGAGGCGGCCCTCGCCCTGGTCGGTGCCGCCCGCCGGCTGCAGATCGCGGCCAAGGCGCGCGAGGTGCGCAACGTCGACCGCGTGGTCGTCCGTGACGGTGATGCCATCGGCGCGCTGTTGACGCGGCTCGGCGCGCACGAGTCGGTGCTGGCGTGGGAGGAGCGGCGGATGCGGCGCGAGGTGCGCGCCACCGCCAACCGGCTCGCCAACTTCGACGACGCCAACCTGCGCCGCTCGGCCCGCGCCGCGGTCGCGGCGGGCGCGCGTGTGCAGCGGGCGCTGGAGATCCTCGGCGACGACGTGCCCGAGCACCTCGCGGCGGCCGGCCGGCTGCGCATGGACCACAAGCAGGCCTCGCTGGAGGAGCTGGGCTCGCTCGCCGAACCGCCGCTCACCAAGGACGCGGTGGCGGGCCGGATCCGCCGTCTGCTGGCGATGGCCGACAAGCGCGCCTCAGACCTCGGCGTCCCGGGCACCGAGTCCAACCTGACCGAGGAGATGGTGGGCTGAGTCCGGCGCGGCCCGCCCGCCCCGTCCGGTTACCGGTCCGTACGGCGGGCACCCGTGGCGCCGATGTCACCGCCAGGTGCCCGGGGAGGTAGGGTCGTCCTTGGTCGGGGACATCCCAATACGTCGCAGCCGGAGCGAAATGGCCTCCGGCACACCAGCGAGGAGATCGGTTCGTGACGATCCGCGTAGGCATCAACGGCTTTGGTCGCATCGGTCGAAACTTCTTCCGTGCCGCTCTGGAGCAGGGTGCGGACATCGAGATCGTGGCTGTCAACGACCTGGGTGACACGGCCACCACCGCGCACCTGCTCAAGTACGACACGATCCTCGGCCGCCTCAAGGCCGAGGTGTCCCACACGGCGGACTCCATCACCGTCGACGGCCACACCATCAAGGTGCTGTCCGAGCGCAACCCCGCCGACATCCCGTGGGGCGAGCTCGGCGTCGACATCGTGATCGAGTCCACCGGCATCTTCACCAAGGCCGCCGACGCCAAGAAGCACCTCGAGGGCGGCGCCAAGAAGGTCATCATCTCGGCGCCGGCCTCCGACGAGGACATCACCATCGTGATGGGCGTCAACAACGAGAAGTACGACCCGGCGAAGCACAACATCATCTCCAACGCGTCCTGCACGACCAACTGTGTGGCGCCGATGGCCAAGGTCCTCGACGAGAACTTCGGCATCGTCAAGGGTCTGATGACGACCGTGCACGCGTACACCAACGACCAGCGCATCCTTGACTTCCCGCACAAGGACCTGCGTCGCGCCCGCGCCGCCGCCGAGAACATCATCCCTACCTCGACGGGCGCCGCGAAGGCCACCGCCCTGGTCCTGCCGCAGCTCAAGGGCAAGCTCGACGGCATCGCGATGCGCGTCCCGGTCCCGACCGGCTCCGTGACCGACCTGGTCATCGAGCTGGAGCGCGAGGTCACCAAGGACGAGGTCAACGCCGCCTTCCAGAAGGCCGCCGAGGGCCAGCTCAAGGGCATCCTGGAGTACACCGAGGACCCGATCGTCTCCTCGGACATCGTCAACTGGCCGGCCTCCTGCACCTTCGACTCCTCGCTGACCATGGCGCAGGGCAAGCAGGTCAAGGTCATCGGCTGGTACGACAACGAGTGGGGCTACTCGAACCGTCTCGTCGACCTGACCGTGTTCGTCGGCGAGCAGCTCTGACACCCGCTCGACCTCCCGTCATGCGATGAGGACAGGGTCCGAACGACGTGCCGTCGTCCGGACCCTGTCCCATGAGGTGGCGGTCCGAGCGATTCGACCCAGTCAGGACCAAGGCAGGGGAGCCTTCACCATGAAGACGATCGACGAACTCGTCGACGAGGGGGTCGGCGGCAAACGCGTGTTCGTGCGCGCCGACCTCAACGTGCCGCTGTCCGGCACCACCATCACCGACGACGGCCGCATCCGCGCCGTCGTGCCGACCATCGCCAAGCTGGCCGAGGCCGGCGCCAAGGTGATCGTCGCCTCCCACCTGGGCCGTCCCAAGGGCGCGCCCGACCCGCAGTTCTCGCTCGCCCCCGTCGCGGCGCGCCTGGGCGAACTCCTCGGCACGCAGGTGGCCTTCGCGACCGACACGGTCGGCGAGAGCGCCCGCGCGACGGTGGACTCCCTCACCGACGGCTCGGTGGCGCTGCTGGAGAACCTGCGCTTCAACCCGGGCGAGACCAGCAAGGACGACGCCGAGCGCGGCGCCTTCGCCGGGCAGCTGGCCGGGCTGGCGGAGCTGTACGTCGGCGACGGCTTCGGCGCGGTGCACCGCAAGCACGCCTCCGTCTACGACCTCCCGGCCCGGCTGCCGCACGCCGCGGGCCTGTTGATCGCCACCGAGGTCGCGGTGCTGAGGAAGCTCACCGACGAGGTGTCCCGTCCGTACGCGGTGGTGCTGGGCGGCGCCAAGGTCTCCGACAAGCTGGGGGTCATCGACCACCTGCTGGAGCGCGCCGACCGGATCCTGATCGGCGGCGGCATGGTCTACACCTTCCTCAAGGCCCAGGGCCACGAGGTGGGCAACAGCCTGCTGCAGGAGGACCAGGTCCCCGCTGTCACCGAGTACCTGGAGCGCGCGAAGGCCAAGGGCGTGGAGTTCGTGCTGCCCGTGGACGTCGTCGCGGCCCCGTCCTTCCCGGACCTGAAGAACCCGGTCGACACCAACCCGGCGGTCGTCGGCGTCGACGCCATCCCCGCCGACCTGCAGGGCCTGGACATCGGTCCGGAGTCCCGCAAACTCTTCGCCTCGAAGCTCGCCGACGCGGCCACCGTCTTCTGGAACGGCCCGATGGGCGTCTTCGAGCACCCCGACTACGCCGAGGGCACCCGCGCCATCGCCCAGGCGCTGATCGACAGCCCGGCGTTCACCGTGGTCGGAGGCGGCGACTCTGCCGCGGCCGTCCGCATCCTGGGCTTCGACGAGAACGCATTCGGCCACATCTCGACCGGTGGCGGCGCCAGCCTCGAATACCTCGAGGGCAAGACGCTCCCCGGCCTCGCCGCACTGGAGGACTGACCCGATGACCACGCGCACGCCGATCATGGCGGGCAACTGGAAGATGAACCTCAACCACCTCGAGGCCATCGCCCACGTCCAGAAGCTCGCCTTCGCGCTCAACGACAAGGACTTCGACGCCGTCGAGGCCGTCGTGGTGCCGCCCTTCACCGACCTCCGGGGTGTGCAGACCCTGATCGAGGCCGACAAGCTGAAGATCAAGTACGGCGCCCAGGACCTGTCGGCGCACGACTCCGGTGCCTACACCGGCGAGATCTCCGGCTCGATGCTGGCCAAGCTGAAGTGCTCTTACGTGGTCATCGGCCACTCCGAGCGCCGCCAGTACCACCACGAGACCGACGAGCAGGTGAACGCCAAGGTCAAGGCGGCGTTCCGGCACGACCTGACGCCGATCGTCTGCGTCGGCGAGGGCCTGGACGTCCGCAAGGCCGGCGAGCAGGTGGCCTTCACCCTCGCCCAGGTCGACGGCGCCCTCAAGGACATTCCGGCCGAGCAGGCCGAGACGCTGGTCGTCGCCTATGAGCCGGTGTGGGCCATCGGCACCGGCGAGGTCGCCACCCCCGAGGACGCCCAGGAGGTCTGCGGGGCGATCCGCGGCCGGCTGGCCGAGCTGTACGGCCAGGAGGTGGCCGACGCGATCCGCATCCAGTACGGCGGCTCGGTCAAGGCCGGCAACATCGCGGCGATCATGGCGCAGCCCGATGTGGACGGCGCCCTGGTCGGCGGTGCCGCGCTGGACTCCGAGGAGTTCGTCAAGATCATCCGCTTCCGCGACCAGTAAGTCTGCGGCAGTAGGCTGTCGGGCCCTGCCCGAAGTACTCTGTCGGGGGTCGGAGCGCTGCGCGGCAGCGGCCCGGCCCCCGCGTCGTCCTAGGTCACCGAGAGAGTTGGTCCAGCTGTGGTCATCGGGTTCTCCATCGCCCTCATCATCTTCAGCCTGCTGCTGTTGCTGCTCGTGCTGATGCACAAGGGCAAGGGCGGCGGCCTGTCCGACATGTTCGGTGGCGGCATGCAGTCGTCCGTCGGCGGTTCCTCGGTGGCCGAGCGCAACCTCGACCGGATCACGGTTGTCATCGGTCTGCTGTGGTTTGCCTGCATTGTCGCTCTCGGGCTTCTGCTGAAGTTCCAGAAGTGACCGAGTCCCCGGCTTCCGGGGAGAACTGACGCCTCGTCGTTGGCGCGACTTATCATGGGAGGGCCCCATGGGATACGGTGCCCTTTCCCCGCAGGCGCGGGGTGAACCGGTCTCCGCAAACTGGGCGACCTCGCAGCACCATCACGCAGGGAGTTACGACCGTGGCAAGTGGCAACGCGATCCGTGGTAGTCGGGTCGGGGCGGGGCCGATGGGAGAGGCCGAGCGGGGCGAGTCCGCGCCGCGTCTCCGCATCTCCTTCTGGTGCTCCAACGGGCACGAGACCCGGCCGAGTTTCGCGAGCGACGCGCAGATCCCCGAACACTGGGACTGCCCGCGCTGCGGCTTCCCGGCGGGACAGGACGAGGAGAACCCGCCTGCGCCGCCGCGCACCGAGCCGTACAAGACGCACCTGGCGTACGTGCGGGAGCGGCGCAGCGCGGCCGACGGCGAGGCGATCCTCGCCGAGGCGCTGGCCAAGCTGCGCGGCGAGATCTGAGCCGTACCGGCTGATGCTCCACGGGCCCGACCCGCAAGGAAGACCCTTCTTTCGCGGACCGGGCCCGTCGCGTCCCTTCACTGCGTAACCGGAACGTATACTCCGTGTCGTGTCTCTGGTGATCGGCATCGATGCGGGCGGAACCCGGACGCGCGCCTACCTGGCCGAGGCGGCGCCCGACGGCGTGGTGCTCGGCGAGGGTGAGGGCGGTCCCGGCAACGCGATGACCGTCGAACGCGTGGCGCTGACGCAGCACCTCGCGGACGCCATCCGCGGCGCGGTCCCGGAGGACCGCAGGGGCGAGGTCGCGACCGTCGTGGGCGGCTTCGCCGGCGCGGCGCTCGGCACCGGCCCCGAGACGGGGCACGAACTGGCCACCTCCTGTCTGCGGGCGGCGCTCGACAGCCATGGCGTCGGCGCGCCCGAGGTGACGGTCTGCGGCGACATCGAGGTCGCCTTCGCCTCCGCGCCGGGCACGCCCGCGGACGGACTGGCGCTGGTCGCCGGTACCGGAGCCGTGGCAGCGCGGATCGAGAAGCGCAACCAGACCCTCGTCGCGGACGGCAACGGCTGGCTGGTCGGTGACGAGGGCAGCGGCTTCTGGCTGGGCCGCGAGGTCATGCGGGCCGCTCTGCGCGCGCTGGACGGGCGCGGACCGTGGACGATCCTGGTCGAGGCCGTGCTCTCCCACTACATGGGCTCCCCCGGGGGTCCGTACCTCGCGCAGGAACGGCCCGGCGGCCATGAGTGCCACGTGCTGCGCAACCGTCTGGTGCCGCTGGTGTACGCCGAACCCCCGGTCAGGCTGGCCAGGTTGAGTCCGCTCGCCGTCGCCGCCGACCGGGACGGCGACGAGGTCGCCGGAGCCCTCCTGGACGACGCCGCCGACGAACTGGCAGCCACTGTCGCCGCGTTGGACCCACGACCGGGTGAACCCCTGGTCGTCACGGGCGGGCTGCTGGGGCCGACGGGACCGCTGCTCGGCCGGATCGTGGCCCGTGCCGAGGAGATGGACCTGGACGTGCTGCCGGTGCGCGACGGCGGCGCGGGCGCGCTGGCGCTGGCCCGGCTGCGGGTGAACGGGGACTGAGCGGGAGCGAACCGGATGGTTCGGACGGTTCGGATGGTTCGGACGGTCCCGACAGGACACCCCCGCTTGGGGATTGACGTGGACTAGACCTCTCGTCCATCGTTTCGGAGGAGCACCCACCGGATCACTGGACTCAGGGGGAATCGGCCATGGCCGACGACGTGACGACCACCGCTGCACGGTTCGCCGACGAGGCGAGGACGGTCATCGACCGCGTGGTCGCCGCCAACAAGGACTCCGTGGCCGCCGCCGCCCGGCTGCTCGCCGACTGCGTCGCCGCGGACGGGATCGTCCAGGCCTTCGGGACGGGCCACTCGCAGGCCACGGCGCTGGAGATCGCCGGACGTGCCGGCGGGCTGATCCCCACCAACCGTATCGGGCTTTCGGACCTGGTGGCCCGTGGCGGCGAGGACCTCTCGGTGCTCTCCGACCCGCTGCTGGAGCGGTCGCCGGGGCTCGGCAAGCGGCTGTACGAGCTGGCCGCCCCGCACCCGCGGGACGTCTTCGTCGTGATCTCCAACTCCGGCGTCAACAACTCGATCGTCGACTTCGCCCTGCACGTGAAGGAGGCGGGGCACCCGCTGATCGCCCTCACCTCGCTGCAGCACACCCGTTCCGTCCCGGCGCTGCACGCCAGCGGCAAGCACCTGGCCGACGTCGCCGACGTCGTGCTGGACAACGGGGCGCCGACGGGTGACGCGCTGCTCCCGCTGCCCGACGGCGGGTCGCTGTGCGGGATCTCCACGATCACCTCGGCCATGCTCGTCCAGATGACCGTCGCCGAGGCCGTCGGCCTGATGACCGCCGAGGGCCACCAGGCACCGGTGTACGTCTCGGCCAACGTCCCCGGCGGCTTCGAGCGCAACCTCGTCCTGGAGCGCCACTACGGGGAGCGGCTGCACCGCGGAGGCTTCTGACCTGGGTGTACGCGGTGTTGTCAGTGGCCCCCGCTACGGTCTGTGACGAAAGTCGAGGACCGGTGAGCGGGGGTTTCCATGAGCGTGGGCATCGCGTACGGCACCGAGCACGCGCCCGCGTGGCGGGGCGGGTTCGGGCGGCTGTGGACGGCGGCCGCGGTCTCGCGGTTCGGTGACGGGCTGCGGGCGGCGGCGCTGCCGCTGCTGGCCGTGGGGCTGACCGACTCCCCGCTGCTCGTCTCGCTCGTCACCGCCGCCGGCTACGTGCCCTGGCTCCTCTTCGGGCTGCTCGGCGGCGCGGTGGCCGACCGGGTCGACCAGCGGCGCGCCATGTGGGCCGTGGACGCCGTACGGGGCGCGCTCACCGCCGCCTTCGCGCTCGCGGTGTGGCTGGACCGGGCGGGCATCGCGCTGCTGCTGGTGCTGGCGTTCGCCCTCACCACGCTGCAGACCCTCTTCGACAACGCCGCGACCTCCCTGCTGCCGGCCGTCGTGCCCTCCCGTGCCCTGGGCCGTGCCAACGCCCGGTTGATGACGGCTCAGACCACGGCCGCGACCTTCCTCGCCGCGCCGCTGGTGCCGGCGCTGTTCGGTCTCACGGCCGCGCTGCCGTTCGGGGTGGACGCCCTCAGCTACGCGGCCGCGGCCCTGCTGGTGGCCTCGCTGCGGCTGCCCGCGCCCGAGCGGGACGCACGGGCCGCCGGCCACACCCTGCGGCGGGACATCGCCGAGGGGATACGCGTGCTGTGGCGGGACCGGGTGCTGCGGGCGCTGTGCACGGCCAACACCGTGGTCAACATGGGGATCGGCGCCCTGGTGGCGACCCTCGTCCTCCAGGTCACCGGCTGGCTCCACGCCGGGCACACGGGATACGCCGTCGTCCTGGTCGCCTACGGAGCGGGCAGCGTGGCCGGGGGAGCGGCCGCCGGGCGGCTCTCGGCGCTGCTGGGCGGCCGCGTCAGGAGCCTCGCGCCGGGCCTCGCCCTCCAGGCCGGGTGCCTGGTCCTGGCCGGCACCGTGCGGTCCCTGGCGGTGACCGCGGCCGCCCTGGCCGTCTTCGGCGCCCTCGGCATGGTGTGGAACGTCAACGAGACCACCCTGATGCAGCAGCGCACGCCCGAGAAGTTGCTGGGCCGGGTGAGCGCGGCCATGCGCACCCTGGGAGTCGCGGGGGCGCCGCTGGGAGCCCTGCTGGGCGGCGCCACGGCGCAGATCCTCGGCCCGAACACCCCGCTGCTGCTCGCGGCCGGTCTGGTGGGCTGCGCGTTGCCGGCTCTTCGTCCGATCGTCACCACGCCCGACGGCGGACGTGAAAGAACGGCGTGCAGGTAATCAACTAGTTTGGACCTGCAGCAGGAGGACGAGGAGAAGTGGACTGATGTCCGATACCAACACGCAGGGCCGAACCCGTCTCGACCAGCGGCCCGAGTGGCACGCGCTCGCCGAGCACCGCGAGGAGCTGGGCGCGACCCACCTGCGGGAGCTGTTCGACACCGACCCGGACCGCGCCCGGCGCTACACCGTGCGGGTCGGCGATCTCCATCTGGACTACTCCAAGCACCTGGTGACCGACGAGACGCTGCGTCTGCTGCGCCACCTCGCGGCGGCCACCGGTGTCGCCGAGCTGCGGGACGCCATGTTCCGCGGCGAGAAGATCAACGTCACCGAGGACCGCGCCGTGCTGCACACGGCGCTCCGCGCCCCCTTGTCGACCGAGATCACGGTCGACGGCGTCAACGTGGTGCCCGGGGTCCACCATGTGCTCACCAGGATGGGGAGCTTCGCCAACTCCGTCCGCACGGGCAAGTGGGTCGGCTCGACCGGACGCCGCATCAAGAACGTGGTGAACATCGGGATCGGCGGTTCCGACCTGGGACCGGCGATGGCCTACGAGGTGCTGCGGCCGTACACCGACCGCGAGCTCACCTTCCGCTTCGTCTCCAACGTGGACGGCTCCGACCTCCACGAGGCGTTGCACGGCCTGGACCCCGCCGAGACGCTGTTCATCGTCGCGTCCAAGACGTTCACCACCATCGAGACCATCACCAACGCCACCTCGGCGCGCCAATGGCTGCTCGACGGGCTCGGCGGCGACGAGAACGCGGTGCGCTTCCACTTCGTGGCGGTGTCCACGAACGCGGCGGAGGTCTCCAAGTTCGGCATCGACACCGACAACATGTTCGAGTTCTGGGACTGGGTGGGCGGCCGCTACTCGTACCCGTCCGCGATCGGGCTCTCGCTGATGATCGCCCTGGGCGAGGAGCAGTTCCGGGAGATGCTGGCCGGTTTCCACCTGGTCGACGAGCACTTCCGCACCGCCCCCGCGGAGGCCAACGCGCCGCTGCTGATGGGTCTGCTGGGCGTCTGGTACGGCCAGTTCTTCGACGCCCAGGCGCACGCGGTCCTGCCGTACAGCCACTACCTGTCGAGGTTCACGGCCTACCTTCAGCAGCTCGACATGGAGTCCAACGGCAAGTACGTGGACCGCGAGGGACGGCCCGTCGACTGGCAGACCGGCCCGGTCGTGTGGGGCACGCCCGGCACCAACGGACAGCACGCCTACTACCAGCTGCTGCACCAGGGCACGAAGTTCATCCCCGCGGACTTCATCGGCTTCGCCAACCCGGTCGGCGAGCTCGAGCCGGCCTTCGCCGCCCAGCACGACCTGCTGATGGCCAACTTCTTCGCCCAGACGCAGGCACTGGCCTTCGGCAAGACCAGCGAGGAGGTCCGTGCGGAGGGCGTCCCGGAGGAGCAGGTCCCGCACCGCACCTTCCGCGGCAACCATCCGACCACGACCATCCTCGCCAAGGAGCTGACCCCGTCCGTGCTGGGCCAGCTGGTGGCGCTGTACGAGCACAAGGTCTTCGTCCAGGGCGCGGTCTGGAACATCGACTCCTTCGACCAGTGGGGCGTCGAGCTGGGCAAGGTCCTCGCCAAGCGCGTGGAGCCCGCGCTGACCGAGGGCGCCGAGGTGGCCGGCCTGGACGCCTCCTCGAAGGCCCTCGTGGCCACCTACCGCTCGCTGCGCGGCCGCTGAGGCGGACGGCGCACACGCGAGAAGCGCGAAAAGACGCCGGGCGGGCTCCGAGGAGCCCGCCCGGCGTCTTTTCGCGTGTGGCGTCCCGCGCCGGTCACCGCCTCACGGGGAGGACGGCGGGTACAGCTGCGGGGGCAGCTTCGCGGCGGCCGTACGGTCCAGCAGCCACAGTGTGCGGGCCCGCCCGTGGGCACCCGCCGCCGGGGCCTGGATCTCACCGGGCCCGGACAGGGCGATGGCCACGGCTCCCGCCTTGTCCTCGCCCGCCGCCAGCAGCCAGACCTCGCGGGCGGCACGGATGGCGGGCAGGGTGAGCGAGATGCGGGTCGGCGGCGGCTTGGGGGAGCCGTGCACGCCCACGACGGTGCGCTCGGTCTCGCGAACCCCCGGGTGCCCGGGGAACAGCGAGGCCACGTGGGTGTCAGGACCCACACCGAGCATCAGTACGTCGAAGGAGGGCACCGGCCCGTGGTCCTCGGGACCGGCCGCCTCCGCCAGTGCCTGCGCGTAGGCCTCCGCGGCGGCGTCCGCGTCGTTGCCGAGCGGCCCGTCCGAGGGCGGCATCGCGTGTACCCGCGCCGGGTCGACCGGAACCGCGTCGAGCAGCGCCTCACGGGCCTGGGTCTCGTTGCGCTCCGGGTCGCCCGAGGGCAGGAACCGCTCGTCTCCCCACCACAGATCCAGCCGCGCCCAGTCCACCGCGTCCCGGGCCGGCGAGGCGGCCAGGGCGGCGAGCAGGGCGTTGCCGTTGCGTCCGCCGGTCAGCACCACCGAGGCGGAGCCGCGGGCGGCCTGGGCGTCCACGATCTTCGTGATCAACCGGGCCGCCGCGGCCTGCGCCATCAGCTCCTTGTCCCGGTGGACCACCACCTGGGGTGCGGTCACTGGGCGGCCGCCTTCTTGCCGGAGCCGCCGTCCTGGCCCGTCCCCGCCGCGGCGGCGGCCGGCTCGGCCGTCTCCTCGGCGTGCGCGAGCCGGTCGACGCCGAACTTGACCGCGGCCGCGTACGCCTCGTCGGGGTCGAGCCGGCGCAGCTCCTCGGCGATCAGGTCCGAGGTCGCCCGCCGCTGCAGCGCCACGTGCCGGTCCGGCTGGCCCGGGATGGCGAGCTCGGCCAGCGAGCCGGTCGGCCGGTCCAGGCAGATCTCGCCGTCCGCGGTCGCCAGCCGTACGGCGGTGATGCCGGGGCCGTCGGAGACCTTCCGCCTGACGGGCACGCCGAGTCGCCGGGCGAGCCACAGCCCGAGCAGCTCCGTGCTCGGGTTGTACGCCTCGCCCTCGACGACGGCGCCCTTGACCGCGGCCTGCTTCTGGTCCAGGGCCGCGGCCAGCACGCTGCGCCACGGGGTGATCCGGGTCCAGGCGAGGTCGGTGTCGCCGGGGGCGTACGTCGCGGCGCGCAGACCCAGTGCGGCGACCGGGTCCTCGGTGGCCGCCGCGTCGGTGATCCGGCGCGCCGCGAGCTGGCCCAGCAGGTCCTCGGCGGGGTTCGCCGGGGCGTCCTCGGGCCACCAGACCACCACGGGGGCGTCGGGCAGCAGCAGCGGCAGCACGACGCTCTCGGCGTGGTCGGCGAGTTCACCGTGCAGGCGGAGCAGGACGATCTCGCCGGTGCCGGACTCGCCGCCGACGCGCACCTCGGCGTCGAGGCGGGCGCTGCGCCGGTCCCGGGGGGAGCGGCCGGGCCGCTTGATGACGACCAGGATGCGCGAGGGGTGCTCGCGCGAGGCGTCGGAGGCGGCCTTGAGGGCGTCGTAGTGGTTGCCCTCGTCGGTGACGATGACGAGGGTGAGCACCATGCCGACCGCCGGGCTGCCGATGGCCCTGCGGGCCTTGATCAGCGCCGAGTTGATCTTGCTTGAGGTGGTCTCGGTCAGATCGATGTTCATGGCCGGCGCCAGCTCCTGCCGTCTCGTGCGAGCATCTCGTCCGCCGCCTTCGGACCCCAGGTGCCCGCGGTGTACTGCTCGGGCTTGCCGTGCCGGTCCCAGTACTCCTCGATCGGGTCCAGGATCCGCCAGGACTCCTCGACCTCCTGGTGCCGGGGGAAGAGGTTGGCGTCGCCGAGCAGGACGTCCAGGATCAGCCGCTCGTAGGCCTCCGGGCTGGACTCGGTGAAGGACTCGCCATAGGCGAAGTCCATCGTCACGTCCCGGATCTCCATCGAGGTGCCCGGCACCTTGGAACCGAACCTGATGGTGATGCCCTCGTCCGGCTGGACCCGGATGACCAGGGCGTTCTGCCCCAGCTCCTCGGTCGCGGTGTTGTCGAACGGGGAGTGCGGGGCGCGCTGGAAGACGACCGCGATCTCGGTGACGCGACGGCCCAGGCGCTTGCCGGCGCGCAGGTAGAACGGGACGCCCGCCCAGCGGCGGTTGTCGATGCCCAGCTTGATCGCGGCGTAGGTGTCGGTCTTGGACTTGGGGTCGATGCCCTCCTCCTCCAGGTAGCCGAGCACCTCCTCCCCGCCCTGCCAGCCGTGCGCGTACTGGCCGCGCACGGTGTGCCGGCCGAGGTCGGCCGGCAGCTTGACCGCCTGCAGCACCTTCAGCTTCTCCTGCACCAGCGACTTGGCCTCGAAGGAGGCGGGCTCCTCCATGGCGGTCAGGGCGAGGAGCTGCAGCAGGTGGTTCTGGATGACGTCGCGTGCGGCGCCGATGCCGTCGTAGTAGCCCGCGCGGCCGCCGATGCCGATGTCCTCGGCCATCGTGATCTGCACGTGGTCCACGTAGGAGCGGTTCCACAGCGGCTCGAACATCGTGTTGGCGAAACGCAGCGCCAGGATGTTCTGGACCGTCTCCTTGCCCAGGTAGTGGTCGATCCGGAAGACGTCCTGGGAGCGGAAGACCTGGTGGACGACCTGGTTGAGCTCCTGGGCACTGGCCAGGTCGTGGCCGAAGGGCTTCTCGATGACGGCCCGGCGCCAGGAGCCCTCGGGCGGGTCGGACAGCCCGTGCTTCTTCAGCTGCTGGACCACGCTCGGGAAGAACTTGGGCGGCACGGAGAGGTAGAAGGCGAAGTTGCCGCCCGTACCGCGGGCCTTGTCCAGTTCGTCGACCGTGGCGCGCAGCTTCTCGAAGGCCTGGTCGTCGCCGAAGTCGCCGGGGACGAACCGCATCCCCTCGGAGAGCTGCTGCCAGACCTCCTCGCGGAAGGGGGTGCGCGCGTGCTCCTTGACGGAGTCGTGGACGACCTGCGCGAAGTCCTCGTCCGCCCAGTCGCGGCGGGCGAAGCCCACGAGGGAGAAGCCCGGCGGCAGCAGCCCGCGGTTGGCGAGGTCGTACACGGCGGGCATCAGCTTTTTACGTGACAAATCGCCCGTGACGCCGAAGATCACCAGGCCCGACGGCCCCGCGATGCGCGGGAGCCGTCGGTCCGATGCGTCACGCAGCGGGTTGGCGCTGCTCAACGTGCTTACGCCTCCTTCGGCGCCAGGCGCTTGAGCTCGGCCTCGGTCGAGCCCAGCAGCTCGTTCCAGGACACCGCGAACTTCTCGACGCCCTCGTCCTCCAGCAGCTGGACGACGTCGTCGTACGAGATGCCGAGCGCGCCGATCGCGTCGAGCTCGCCCTGGGACTGCTCGTAGGTGCCGCGGATGGTGTCCCCGGTGACCTCACCGTGGTCGGCGACCGCGTCCAGCGTGGCCTCGGGCATGGTGTTGACGATGCCCGGGGCGACCAGCTCGGTCACGTACAGGGTGTCCGGGTAGGCAGGGTCCTTCACACCGGTGGAGGCCCACAGCGGACGCTGCTTGTGCGCGCCCTCACGCTCCAGCGCCTGCCAGCGGTCGGAGGAGAAGACCTCCTCGTACGCCTGGTAGGCCAGCCGGGCGTTGGCGACGGCGGCCTTGCCCTTGAGGGCCTTGGCCTCGTCGCTGCCCAGCTTCTCCAGGCGCTTGTCGATCTCGGTGTCCACGCGCGACACGAAGAAGGAGGCCACCGAGCGGACCAGGGAGAGGTCCAGGCCCGCGGCCCGGGCCTTCTCCAGGCCCGCCAGGTAGGCGTCCATGACCTCGCGGTAGCGCTCCAGCGAGAAGATCAGCGTGACGTTGACGCTGATGCCCCGGCCGATCACCTCGGTGATGGCCGGCAGGCCCGCCTTGGTCGCCGGGATCTTGATCAGGGTGTTGGGCCGGTCCACCAGCCAGGCCAGCTGCTTGGCCTCGGCGATGGTGGCGGCGGTGTCGTGGGCCAGACGCGGGTCGACCTCGATCGACACGCGGCCGTCCTGGCCGCCGCTGGCGTCGTACAGCGGGCGCAGCACGTCGGCGGCGTCGCGTACGTCCGCGGTCGTGATCATCCGCAGTGCCTCGTCCACCGTCACCTTGCGCGCGGCGAGGTCGGTGAGCTGCTGCTCGTAGCCGTCACCGCCGGCGATCGCCTTCTGGAAGATCGACGGGTTGGTGGTGACGCCGACCACGTGGCTCTGGTCCATGAGCTCGGCCAGGTTGCCGGAGGTGATCCGCTTACGGGACAGGTCGTCGAGCCAGATCGCCACGCCCTCGTCGGAGAGGCGCTTGAGTGCGTCTGTCATGGGTTCTGCATCTCCTCGGTACGTCGTATGGGTCTGTGCGTCAGCGTGCGGCGGCGGCGACGGAATCGCGTGCGGCGGCGGCCACGGCCTCTGCGGTCAGACCGAACTCGCGGTAGAGGACCTTGTAGTCGGCGCTTGCCCCGAAGTGCTCCAGGGACACAATCCGGCCCGCGTCGCCGACGAAGCGGTGCCAGGTCAGCCCGATTCCGGCCTCGACGGCGACCCTCGCGCGCACGTTCGGCGGGATGACGCTGTCGCGGTACGCCTGGTCCTGCTCCTCGAACCACTCCACGGACGGCATGGAGACCACGCGCGTCGGGATGCCGTCGGCCTGAAGCTGCTCGCGGGCCTCGACGGCCAGCTGCACCTCGGAGCCGGTGCCGATCAGGACGACCTGCGGCTGACCGCCCTCGGCGTCGAACAGCACGTAGCCGCCCTTGGCCGTGTTCTCGTTCGCCGGGTAGGTCGGCACGTTCTGCCGGGTCAGCGCCACGCCGTGCGGGGCGGGCTTGGCGGTGTGGCGGCGCAGGATCTCCGCCCAGGCGATCGCCGTCTCGTTGGCGTCGGCCGGCCGGACGATGTTGAGGCCGGGGATGGCGCGCAGCGCGGCCAGGTGCTCGATCGGCTGGTGGGTCGGGCCGTCCTCGCCGAGGCCGATGGAGTCGTGCGTCCACACGTAGGACACGGGCAGCTTCATCAGCGCGGCGAGGCGCACGGCCGGGCGCATGTAGTCGGAGAACACCAGGAAGGTGCCGCCGTAGATGCGGGTGTTGCCGTGCAGCGCGATGCCGTTCATCGTCGAGCCCATGGCGTGCTCGCGGATGCCGAAGTGCACGGTGCGGCCGTACGGGCTCGCCTCCGGCAGCGGGTTGTCCGCCGGGAGGAACGAGGACGAGGCGTCGATGGTGGTGAGGTTCGAGCCCGCCAGGTCGGCGGAGCCGCCCCACAGCTCGGGGATCACGCCGCCCAGCGCCTTGAGCACCTCACCGGAGGCCTTGCGGGTGGCGACGTCCTTGCCCGCGGGGAACTCCGGGACGACGTCCTCCCAGCCGGCCGGGAGCTCGCCGGCGTGGATGCGGTCGAAGGTACGGGCCCGCTCCGGGTTGGCGGAGCGCCACTCCTCGAACCGCTTGGTCCACTCAGCGTGGGCCTCGCGGCCGCGGTCGGCGACCTTGCGCGCGTGCGCCAGCACCTCGGCGGCGACCTCGAAGCTCTGCTCGGGGTCGAAGCCCAGCACCTTCTTGGTGGCCGCGACCTCCGCGTCGCCCAGCGCCGAGCCGTGGGCGGCCTCGGTGTTCTGGGCGTTCGGCGCCGGCCAGGCGATGATCGTGCGGGCCGCGATGATCGAGGGGCGGTCGGTGACGGCCCGGGCCTTGTCGAAGGCGGCGTACAGGGCGTGCACGTCGAAGTCGCCCGAAGGGTCCTGCTCGATGCGCTGCACGTGCCAGCCGTAGGCCTCGTAGCGCTTCAGCACGTCCTCGGAGAAGGCGGTCGCGGTGTCGCCCTCGATCGAGATGTGGTTGTCGTCGTACAGGGCGATCAGGTTGCCCAGCTTCTGGTGCCCGGCCAGCGAGGACGCCTCGGCGGAGATGCCCTCCTCCAGGTCGCCGTCGGAGACGATCGCCCAGATGGTGTGGTCGAAGACCGACTCGCCCGGTGCCGCGTCCGGGTCGAACAGGCCGCGCTCGTAGCGGGCGGCCATCGCCATGCCCACCGCGTTGGCGACGCCCTGGCCCAGCGGGCCGGTGGTGGTCTCCACACCCGTCGTGTGACCGTGCTCCGGGTGGCCGGGGGTGCGCGAGCCCCAGGTGCGGAAGGCCTTGAGGTCCTCCAGCTCCAGCCCGTAACCCGAAAGGAAGAGCTGCGTGTACAGCGTCAGCGACGTGTGTCCCGGCGACAGGACGAAGCGGTCGCGACCGGTCCACGCGGCGTCGGAGGGGTCGTGCCGCATCAGCTTCTGGAACAGCAGGTAGGCCGCGGGGGCGAGGCTCATCGCCGTGCCCGGATGGCCGTTGCCGACCTTCTGTACGGCGTCCATCGCCAGAACCCGGGCGGTGTCAACCGCACGCCTGTCCAGCTCGCTCCACTCCAGCTCGGAGGTGGTCGGCTCGGTGCTCACCTGAGAGGGCTCCTCTCCACATGTATTACGCCGGTGACGATGTGCACACCGGGCGTTGCCGAGCCTACCCCTGCACGTGCGTGCACCTTTTCGAGTGTGGGCTCGACGGCTGCGGCAACCGATCCCCGGGCAGCGGCATTCCCTCCCCGGCACCGGTGGTGTCACCAGCGTGCCCCGGTCAGCGTTTCTTCGCCTGTTGAACGCAGAACACCTTCAGGTTGCACTTCTCTTGCGCTATGGAGGCCAACACGTGGCACCCCCGAGCGCGGGCGGAGTATCCGCTACGTCTAAAGTGGCGTGGTACGCGCAAGCGGAGCCGCTTGCTGGACTTTTCCTCAGGGGTGTTCGTGACGGCCGTCGAATCCCGGCCCGCCGGAGCCATCGGGTCGAGCCACGGCCACCGGCCGTTCGGTGCCCGTGTGATGGCGTTCGTGGCGCTGACCAAGCCGCGCATCATCGAGCTGTTGCTCATCACGACGGTTCCGGTGATGTTCCTTGCGGCAGGCGGTGTCCCCGACCTCTGGCTGGTCGCGGCGACCATGGTCGGCGGCTACATGTCGGCGGGCGGCGCCAACGCCCTCAACATGTACATCGACCGCGACATCGACGCGCTCATGCACCGTACGGAGCAGCGCCCGCTGGTCACCGGCATGGTCGCGCCGTGGGAGTGCCTGGTCTTCGGCATCACGCTTTCGGTGGTCTCCACCGCGTGGTTCTGGGTGCTCGTCAACCCCCTGTCGGCGGCGCTGTCCCTCGCGGCGATCCTCTACTACGTCTTCGTCTACACCCTCGGCCTCAAGCGCCGCACGGCCCAGAACATCGTCTGGGGCGGCATCGCCGGCTGCATGCAGGTGCTCATCGGCTGGTCGGCGGTGCGGAACGAGCTGGCCTGGGCGCCGTTCGTCCTCTTCCTCGTCCTCTTCTTCTGGACGCCCCCGCACTACTGGCCGCTGTCGATGAAGGTGAAGGACGACTACGAGCGCGTGGGCGTGCCCATGCTGCCGGTCGTGGCGGGCAACGTCGTGGTGGGGCGGCAGATCGTCATCTACAGCTGGGTGATGGTGCTGGTCTCGCTCACGCTGTGGTGGCCGCTCGGTGCGGCGAGCTGGTTCTACGCGGCCGCGGCCGTGCTGCTGGGCGCCTTCTGGCTGGTCGAGGCGCACGCCCTGTACGGGCGGGCGAAAGCCGGTGTGGTCGGCGCCAAGCTCAAGGAGATGCGGCTGTTCCACTGGTCCATCACCTACGCGACGCTGCTGTTCGTCGCCGTCGCCGTGGACCCCTTCCTGCGCTGATTACCGACGGGTAGCATTCCTTTCATGGCAGAGACCGAGGAAGCAGTCACCCAGGCCGCGGACCGCCGGGCCGCGGCCCGTGCCGAGCGCCGCGCCGCCCGCCTGGCGAAGCAGATCACCGCGTTCGCCAGGAGCCACGGCGGCGGTGCCGAGGGCCAGATCGCGTACATCGGCGAGGTCGGCACCCGCATCGTGCTCGTCGGGGAGAACGGCGAGTGGGGCGACCTGGTGGCCCCCACGTACGACATCGCCCGCAGCGCCGTGGAGCGCTCCGGGATCACCGTGCACGAGTCCTTCGACGGAGACCTCGCCGCCAAGGTGCGCACCGGCCGCTACGAGTGGTCGCGGATGGCCGGGATCCAGATCGGCGGCCCCGCCAACACCTGACGCCGGCCCCGCCCGTTAGGACCATGGGAGTGGTCCGGTCGACGGGTGGCAACGAGGAGGCGCCGGTGGATACCGAGGAACGCGACGAGCGGCGGCTGACGGCCCGCCGGGAAGCGGCGCGGCTGTCCGCGGAGGGCGTGCGCGCCGTCGCCGTCAGCTGGGTCGACAACGCGGGCATCAGCAGGGCCAAGACCGTGCCGACCGCCCGGCTCCCGCACGCCGCGCACCGCGGGGTGGGCATGTCGCCGGTCTTCGACGTCTTCACCTCCGACGACGCCGTCACCTCCTCCCCGCTCATCGGCGGCCCCGACGGCGACCTGCGGCTCTTCCCCGACCTGGACCGGCTGACCGTGCTGGCTGCCCGGCCCGGCTGGGCCTGGGCCCCGGCCGACCGCTACGACCAGGACGGCCGCCCGCACCCCGCCTGCCAGCGGCTGTTCGCCCGGCGTATGACGGAGCGCGCCGCCGAGCGCGGTCTGGAACTGCGGATGGGCTTCGAGACCGAATGGGTCGTGGCCAAGGACGACGGCAGCGGCGACTGGGCCTCCCGCGGCCCGGCCTACGGCCTGACGCGGGTGACCGAACTCTCGGACTACCTGCTCGACCTCCACGACGCCCTCGCCGCCCAGCGCATCGAGGTCCTGCAGGTGCACCCCGAGTACGCGCCCGGCCAGTTCGAGGTGTCCACCGCGCCCGCCGACCCGGTCCGCGCCGCCGACGAGGCCGTCCTCGTCCGCGAGACCGTGCGGGCGGTCAGCGCCGCCCACGGGCTGCGCGCATCCTTCGCCCCGGCCGTCGTCGCCGGGCAGGTCGGCAACGGTTGCCACCTGCACCTGAGCCTGCGCGAGCACGGGCACAACCTGCACCGCGACCCCACCGCCCCGTACGGCCTGGCACCCGCCGCGAACACCTTCCTGGCGGGCGTGCTCGACGCCCTGCCCGCCCTGTGCGCCATCGGCGCCCCGTCCCCGGCCAGCTACCTGCGGCTCGTCCCCTCCCACTGGGCCGGCGTGTACCGCTGCTGGGGCGTGGAGAACCGCGAGGCGGCGCTGCGCCTGGTGCCGGGCGAGGCCGACGACCCCGACGGCGGCCACGCCGAGCTCAAGCCCTTCGACGCCGCCGCCAACCCCTATCTGCTGGTCGGCTCCGTCATCGCGGCGGGCCTGGCCGGTCTGCGCGACGGAGGGCGGACGCTGCCGCCGCCGGTCAGCGGCGACCCGGTCGGGCACGGCGACCGGAAGCGGCTGCCCACCTCGCTCGGCGAGGCCGTCTCGCACCTGGTGCGCAACGAGGTACTGAAGGAGGCTCTGGGCGAGGCGCTGTTCGGCGCGGTGGTCGCGGTGCGGCGCGCCGAGTCCGAGGCGCTGGCCGAGTACGGTCCCGACGAGCTCGCGGAGGCCACCCGGTGGCGGTGGTGATCGAGCTGCCGTCTCTGGTCGACCACCACTGCCACGGCGTCGTCCGCGGCGAGCTCGGCATCACGGCCTTCGAGACGTATCTCACCGAGTCCGACGCGCCCGCGGCGCCCGGCACCACCTTCTTCGACACCCAGACCGGCTTCGCCGTCCGCCGCTGGTGCCCGCCGCTGCTCGGACTGGAGCCGCACTGCCCGCCGGCGGGCTACCTCGCGCGGCGCCGCGAACTCGGGGTGTACGAGACCACGCGCCGGCTGATGCGGGGCAGCGGCATCGGCACGTACCTCGTCGACACCGGGCTGCCCGGGGACCTGACGACGCCCGCGGAGCTCGCCGCCGCCGGCGGGGGAGCGGAGCGGGAGATCGTCCGGCTGGAGCGGCTCGCCGAGGACGTCGCCGGGACCTGCGACTCGGCGGGGCCCCTGGTCGAGGGCATCGCCGCCGCCGTCCACGCCTCCGCGCGCACCGCCGCCGGCTTCAAGTCGATCGCCGCCTACCGCCATGGCCTGGGCCTCGCCCCGCAGCCGCCTGCGCCCGGCGAGGTCCGGCACGCCGCCGGGGCGTGGCTGGAGGCGCGCAGCGCCGGACGTCCCCGGCTCGATGACCCCGTACTGCTGCGGCACCTGCTGTGGACGGCCGTCGCGACCGGGCTGCCGCTGCAGCTGCACACCGGCTTCGGTGACCCGGACCTGCGGCTCGACCGGGCGGACCCGGCGCTGCTGACGGACTTCGCCCGGGCGACCGCCGGGACGGGGACCGACCTGGTGCTGCTGCACTGCTACCCGTACCACCGTCAGGCGGCGTACCTGGCGAACGTCTTCCCGCACGTGCACGCGGACGTCGGCCTCGCCCTCACCCATGTGGGGGCGCGGGCGGGCGCGGTCCTCGCGGAGTTCCTTGAGCTGGCGCCGTTCGGGAAGCTGCTGTTCTCGACGGACGCCTACGGGCTGCCCGAGCTGTACGTGACCGGCGCGGAGGCCTTCCGCGGCGCGGTGCGCGAGGTGCTGGGCGGCTGGGTCGCGGACGGCGCCTGGTCGGCGGCCGACGCCCGGCGCGTCGCGGCCCTGGTGGCCGCGGACAACGCGCGGCGGCTGTACCGGCTCCCCTGAGCGGGGGCGGTCGGATCTCTCGCCGTCTCGCGCCCGCAGGGCGTGCCGCGGCCGCGGTCCCTACGCGGCGGGAGCGGGCTCCGGGGCGGACGTGACGGCCGTGGGCACCGGCTCCTCGCCGCGCTCGTTCTCCGGACGCTCGCGCATCGAGAGCAACACGCGCAGCACCCCGATCCACACCAGCGTCGAGCCGAGCATGTGGAGGGCCACCAGGACCTCGGGCAGCTTCGTGAAGTACTGGACGTAGCCGATGACGCCCTGCGAGAGCAGCACGATCAGCAGATCCCGCACCCGGGCCCGCGGCCCCGCCGGGGCGTCGACGGCGCGCAGCACGAACCACAGCGCGATCGTCAGCCCGCACACCACCCACGCCAGGTCGGCGTGGAGTTGCGAGATGGTCTCCCACTTCACCGGGACGCGCGGAACGTCGCTGCTGTCGCCCGCGTGCGGTCCGGCCCCCGTGACGAGCGTGCCGACCGCGATCAGCGCGCCCGAGGCGGCGATCAGCACCCAGGTCAGCTGCCTGACCGGCTTGCCGACCAGGGGACGCGCTTCGGCGTCGCCCTCTCCGGCCCGCTGCCACATCACCAGCGCGACCGCGATCAGCGCGCTGGAGAGCAGGAAGTGCGCGGCGACCGTGTACGGGTTGAGACCGGTCAGCACGGTGAAGCCGCCGAGCACGGCGTTGCCCATGACGACCCAGAACTGGGCCCAGCCGAGCCGGGTCAGCCCGCGCCGCCACGGCTTCACGGCCCGCGCGGCGATGATCGCCCAGCCGACGGCGGCGCACAGCACGTACGTCAGCATGCGGTTGCCGAACTCGATCACCCCGTGCACGCCCATCGCCCGGGTCGCGGTGAGGCTGTCGCCGGTGCACTTGGGCCAGGTCGGGCAGCCGAGGCCCGAGCCGGTCAGCCGGACGGCGCCGCCGGTCACCACGATGACCACACTCATGACGAGCGCGGCCAGCGCGGCCCGCCGGACCGTCTCGGGGGACGGGGTCCAGCGCTGGGCGATGAAGGCCAGGGGGTTTCGCGCGGCTTGGCCTGCTTGGCTGAGATTGGGCACGGCCACCATCGTAGGCGCCTCCTTGTGCAATCCTTCACGAGGGGGACGCCCAGGGGAGGGGATGGGGGACATGAGCGACGTGGACCGGCGGAAACTGCTCTACGGAGGCGCCGCGGCGGCGCTCACGGGGATAGGCGCGGCCGCGTACACCGCCGCGGACACCCCTGCCGCCGAGGCCGTGCGGCAGCCCAGGAGCACCACGCACCCCGGTGTGGTCGACGTCGTCGCCGACTTCGGCGCCAAGGGCGACGGCACCACCGACGACAGCAAGGCCTTCGCGGACGCCTACCGCTACGCCGAGTCCCGCCTGGACGACCACACCGGCCGCACCGTGATCGACGTCCCGCCCGGCAAGTACCTGATCACCGAGCCCGGCGCGCTGCTGGACGGCGACGACCCGTCCAACGCCGCCAACGGCCTGCGCTTCCGGGGCGCGGGCCTGCGCATCAGTGAGATCGTCTTCGCGCCGCGGGACCCGGCCGGCGCCTTCCTGTGCCGCAACGACGACATGTGGCAGAACATCGCCTTCGAGGGCCTGCGCTTCACCTCCGGCACCCCGGGCGCCTCCTTCTTCTCCTCGTACTCCACCGGCGGCGCGGCGAACTACCGTTTCACCGACTGCGAGTGGATGGGCGAGTGGGAGTACGGCATCGCCCTCGACGGCACCAACACCAACTCCGAGATGCGCTGGGAGGCCTGCCGGGTGGGCGGCGCCTACCGCAGGGCGTTCCTCTACTCGGGCCTGTCCAAGCGCTCGGAGAACCCGGAGCAGCAGGACCAGTTCCTCAACTACTGGTTCACCGACATGAACGTCACCTACGAGTGGGGCAACTTCCTGGAGTTCCCCTACGGCGGCTCGGTCACCTGCCGCGCCGGGAGCTACATCGTCACCGGGCGGCGCCCCGCGCCCCACCCCGACTACGGCTACGAGAGCGCGTTCTTCCGGTTCCCCCGCAAGCAGCACTTCAGTTCGGTGCAGCGCTTCCACGCCGAGGACATCCGCTTCGAGCTGCGCAACGCCGACACGGTCGTGATCGACTGCGAGTGGGGCGGCGGCACCGTCCACTTCAACGACTGCGACGACACCGCCAACGCCTTCAAGTCCTTCGCCCCGCAACTGCGGGCCCACCGCTACACACTGGGCCCGCGCGGCCCGCTGGTGCGCTACGACTCCTGCCAGCTCACCGGAGCCCACCGCTACCGCGCCGACGGCTCCGCGGAACTGCCCACGACCGTGCGCTACGACATGTGCCTGCTGGCCAGCCACGCCCCGGAGAGCGGCTTCCTCGCCCTCGACGAGGGCCAGGGCACCGGCTTCGCCCGCTTCGTGGACTGCGTCACTCCCACCTGAACCAGCGCGCCGCCGCGCCGAGGCCCAGCACCGCCCAGACGGCGAGGATCCCGAGGTCGCCCCACGGCATGCCCGCGCCGTGCTGGAGGACGTCGCGCAGGCCGTCCGACAGGGCCGAGATCGGCAGCAGTTCCAGGACGGAACGGGCCGCGCCGGGGAACCTGTCCAGCGGAACGATCACCCCGCCGCCGACGAGCAGCAGCAGGAAGACCAGGTTCGCGGCGGCGAGCGTGGCCTCGGCGCGCAGCGTTCCGGCCATCAGCAGACCGAGGCCGGAGAAGGCCGCCGTGCCCAGGGCGAGCAGCAGGAGCACCGCGAGCGGGTTTCCGCTCGGCGACCAGCCCAGCGCGAACGCGATCACGGTGAGCAGGGCGATCTGCAGGACCTCGGTGACCAGCACGGAGCCGGTCTTGGCGGTCATCAGCGCCCAGCGCGGCAGCGGGGACGCGCCGAGCCGCTTCAGCACGCCGTAGCGCCGCTCGAAGCCGGTGGCGATGGCCTGGCCGGTGAATGCGGTCGACATCACGGCCAGCGCGAGGACGCCCGGGGTGAGGAAGTCGACGGCCTTGCCGGCGCCGGTGTCGACGATGTCGACGGCGCTGAAGAGGACCAGCAGCAACGTGGGGATGACGACGGTCAGCAGCAGCTGCTCGCCGTTGCGCAGCAGCATCCGGGTCTCCAGCGCGGTCTGCGCGCCGATCATCCGGGGCAGCGAGGCCGCTCCGGGGGCCGGGGTGAAGGTGCCGGTGGCGGTCACGAACGCAGCTCCTTGCCGGTGAGCTCCAGAAAGACGTCCTCCAGGGTGCGCCGCTCGACCGCGAGGCGGTCGGGCATCACGCCGTGCTGGGCGCACCAGGAGGTGACGGTGGCCAGCATCTGCGGATCGACCTTGCCCTCGATCCGGTAGCTGCCCGGGGTGAGCTCCACCGCCGCGGAGTCGGCGGGCAGCGCCTTGAGCAGGGAGGCCAGGTCCAGGCCCGGGCGGCCGGAGAAGCGCAGGGTGTTCTCGGCGCCGCCGCGGCACAGCTCCTCGGGGGTGCCGCTCGCTATCACGCGCCCCTTGTCGATGATCGCGACGTCGTCGGCGAGCTGCTCGGCCTCGTCCATGAAGTGCGTGGTCAGGACGACGGTTACGCCGTCGGCGCGCAGTTCGCGGATCAGCTCCCAGGTGCTGCGGCGGGCCTGCGGGTCCAGTCCGGCCGTCGGCTCGTCCAGGAAGACCAGCTCCGGGCGGCCCACGACGGCCATCGCGAGCGCAAGGCGCTGCTGCTGGCCGCCGGAGAGCCGGCGGTACGGGGTGCGGCCGCAGGACTCCAGGCCGAGCCGTTCGATCAGCAGGGCGGGGTCGACGGGGTCGGCGTGCAGCTTCGCGGTGTGCCGCAGCATCTCCTCGGCGCGGGCACCGGGGTACACGCCGCCGGACTGCAGCATCACGCCGATCCGGGGCCGCAGCGCGGCGGCCTCCCGTACGGGGTCGAGCCCCAGCACCCGTACCCGGCCGCCGTCGGGACGGCGGTAGCCCTCGCAGGTCTCGACGGTCGTGGTCTTCCCTGCTCCGTTGGGTCCGAGCACGGCGGTCACGGTGCCCCGGGCGACGCTCAGGTCGAGCCCGTCCACCGCGGTCTTGGCGCCGTATCGCTTGACCAGTCCCGTCATCTCGACCGCGGGGTCCATTCGCATGAACGGAAGTCTACGAACCCGCGAGGGGCGCTCCGCCGCGAGGGCGGTGCCGCGCGCCGTCACCGCCGGTCGCGCGGGGTGCGCGGCGGCCGGATCCCGGCGGCGGGGAAGATCGTTTCCCCAGGTCAGGTTAGGTTTCCCTAAGTGACGCAGCAGACATCCACCCCGGGAGCCGCCGCTTGCCTCTGCGAGATGAATTACGCAACACTGGGCTTGTGAAAAACGTGTCCGAGGCTCAGGAGGAGCAGACGACCGGGGAGCGGAGCACCCGCAACCGCGTCGCCAGGTCCGTCCTGGTCCACGGGCCGTCGACCGCCGCCGACCTGGCGGAACGGCTCGGGCTCACGCAGGCGGCCGTACGCCGCCACCTGGACGCGCTCGTCGCCGAGGACATCGTCGAGCCCCGCGAGAAGCGGGTCTACGGGAACCGCGGCCGCGGCCGCCCCGCCAAGGTGTTCGCGCTGACCGACTGCGGCCGCGACGCCTTCGACCAGGCCTACGACCAGCTCGCCGCCGACGCGCTGCGCTGGATCGCCGAGTCCGCCGGCGGCGGGGAGCAGGGGGACGCCGCGGTGTCCGCCTTCGCCCGCGCCCGGGTCGCCGCGCAGGCCGAACGCTACCGGGCGGTCGTCGAGGCGGCCGGCCCCGAGGAGCGCACGCAGGCGCTGGCCGAGGCGCTCAGCCAGGACGGGTACGCTGCCACGACGCGCAACGCGCCCGCCTCCGCCGGCGAGCAGCTCTGCCAGCACCACTGCCCGGTGGCCCACATCGCCGAGCAGTTCCCGCAGCTGTGCGAGGCGGAGGCCGAGGTCTTCTCCCGCCTGCTCGGCACCCATGTACAACGGCTGGCGACCATCGCCCACGGAGACGGTGTCTGCACCACCTTCGTGCCGAAGGCCGCGTCGCCGTCCGGAACCACCGCACCGACAAACACCGCAAGCAACGCCGGGAGGAACCCCGCATGACTGCCCCCCTGGAGACGGCTCACCCTGAACTCGAGGGTCTGGGCAACTACGAGTACGGCTGGGCCGACTCGGACGTGGCCGGTGCCGCCGCCCGTCGTGGCCTGAACGAGGACGTCGTCCGCGACATCTCCTCGAAGAAGAACGAGCCCGAGTGGATGCTCAAGCTGCGCCTCAAGGGCCTCAAGCTCTTCGGGAAGAAGCCCATGCCCACCTGGGGCTCGGACCTGTCCGGCATCGACTTCGACAACATCAAGTACTTCGTGCGGTCCACGGAGAAGCAGGCGGAGTCCTGGGAGGACCTGCCCGAGGACATCAAGAACACCTACGACAAGCTGGGCATCCCCGAGGCGGAGAAGCAGCGGCTGGTCGCGGGCGTGGCCGCGCAGTACGAGTCGGAGGTCGTCTACCACCAGATCCGCGAGGACCTGGAGGAGCAGGGCGTCATCTTCCTGGACACCGACACGGCGCTGAAGGAGCACCCGGAGCTGTTCCAGGAGTACTTCGGCACGGTCATCCCCGCGGGTGACAACAAGTTCGCCTCCCTGAACACCGCGGTGTGGTCCGGCGGCTCCTTCATCTACGTGCCGAAGGGCGTGCACGTCGAGATCCCGCTGCAGGCCTACTTCCGGATCAACACCGAGAACATGGGTCAGTTCGAGCGGACGCTGATCATCGTCGACGAGGACGCCTACGTCCACTACGTCGAGGGCTGCACCGCGCCGATCTACAAGTCGGACTCGCTGCACAGCGCCGTGGTCGAGATCATCGTGAAGAAGGGCGGCCGCTGCCGCTACACGACGATCCAGAACTGGTCGAACAACGTGTACAACCTGGTCACCAAGCGCGCCGTGGCGTACGAGGGCGCGACCATGGAGTGGGTCGACGGCAACATCGGCTCCAAGGTGACCATGAAGTACCCGGCCGTCTACCTGATGGGCGAGCACGCCAAGGGCGAGACCCTGTCGATCGCCTTCGCGGGCGAGGGCCAGCACCAGGACGCCGGCGCCAAGATGGTGCACATGGCGCCGAACACCTCCTCCTCGATCGTCTCCAAGTCGGTGGCCCGCGGCGGTGGCCGCACCTCCTACCGCGGTCTGATCGAGATCGGCGAGGGCGCCGCCGGCTCCAAGTCCAACGTGCTGTGCGACGCGCTGCTGGTGGACACGATCTCCCGCTCGGACACCTACCCGTACGTGGACGTCCGCGAGGACGACGTGTCGATGGGCCACGAGGCGACCGTCTCCAAGGTCAGCGAGGACCAGCTCTTCTACCTGATGAGCCGCGGCCTGGAGGAGACCGAGGCGATGGCCACCATCGTCCGCGGCTTCGTGGAGCCGATCGCGCGCGAGCTGCCCATGGAGTACGCGCTGGAGCTCAACCGGCTGATCGAGCTGCAGATGGAGGGCGCGGTCGGCTGACGCCGCCCCCTCCGCCCGGGGACACCCCCTGGCATGGCAACCCCGTCAAGCTCGTGAGCGAGCCGAAGGGCGCGCCGCCGCCGACAGTGACGAGACCGAGCGACCGAGGAACGAGGGAGCGAAGTGTCGAGGGACGTCGGCGGCGGGTCAGAGCGCCCGGAGGCCAGCGAACACAGAAAGAGGCAGTAAGACAGCCATGGCTGAAACCATCCCGGCCGCCGGTGCCACCACCGAAGGCGCCATCCAGGTCGGCCAGCCCCGGGACGCCCGGGTCAGCGCGCCCGCGTCCTACGACGTGGCCGACTTCCCCGTGCCGCTCGGCCGCGAGGAGGAGTGGCGCTTCACCCCGCTGGAGCGGCTGCGCGGTCTGCACGACGGCACCGCCGTCGCCACCGGTGGCGGCGTCAAGGTCGAGGTGAGCGCCCCCGCCGGCGTCACCGTCGAGACCGTCGGCCGGGACGACGCCCGGGTCGGCAAGGCCGGCAAGCCGGTCGACCGGGTCGCCGCCCAGGCGTACAGCGCCTTCGAGAAGGCCGGTGTCGTCTCCATCCCCAAGGACGCGGTGCTCTCCGAGCCGGTGCGGATCTCCGTGCACGGCCAGGGCGGCGTGGCCTTCGGCCACCAGGTCGTCGAGGTCGGGGCCTTCGCCGAGGCGGTCGTGGTGATCGACCACACCGGTGACGCCACCGTCGCCGCCAATGTGGAGTACCTGATCGGCGACGGCGCCAAGCTGACCGTCGTCTCCGTCCAGGACTGGGACGACACCGCGGTGCACGTCGCCCAGCACACCGCGCTGGTCGGCCGCGACGCGACCTTCAAGTCCGTGATCGTCACCTTCGGCGGCGACCTGGTCCGGCTGAGCCCGCGGGTCGTCTACGGCGCCCCGGGCGGCGAGGCCGAGCTCTACGGCCTGTACTTCACCGACGAGGGCCAGCACCAGGAGCACCGCCTCTTCATCGACCACGACACCCCGCACTGCCGGTCCAACGTGGCGTACAAGGGCGCGCTGCAGGGCCGGGACGCGCACGCGGTGTGGATCGGCGACGTGCTCATCCGCGCCGAGGCCGAGGGCACCGACACCTACGAGCTCAACCGCAACCTGGTGCTCACCGACGGCGCCCGGGTCGACTCGGTGCCGAACCTGGAGATCGAGACCGGCGAGATCGTCGGCGCCGGCCACGCCTCGGCCACCGGCCGCTTCGAGGACGAGCAGCTCTTCTACCTGATGGCCCGCGGCATCCCGGCCGACGAGGCCCGCCGGCTGGTCGTGCGCGGCTTCTTCGCCGAGCTGATCCAGCAGATCGGTGTCGCCGACCTGCAGGAGCGCCTGCTGGAGAAGATCGACGCGGAGCTGGAGGCGTCCGTCGTATGACCACTGCTGAAGGCTTCGTCCGCGCCTGCGCGCTGAGCGAGCTCGAGGAGGACACGCCCAAGCGTGTCGAGCTCGGCGGCGTGCCGGTGTCGGTCGTGCTCACCGAGGGCGAGGTGTTCGCGATCAACGACATCTGCTCGCACGCGAACGTCTCACTGTCCGAGGGCGAGGTGGAGGACTGCCAGATCGAGTGCTGGCTGCACGGCTCCTCCTTCGACCTGAGGACCGGCAAGCCGTCCGGGCTGCCCGCGACGCGGCCCGTCCCCGTGTACCCCGTTCAGATCCAAGGGGACGATGTGCTCGTCTCCGTCACCCAGGAGTCCTGAGACACCCATGGCAACGCTTGAGATCCACGACCTGCACGTCTCCGTCGCGGCCGAGAACGGTCCGCGGGAGATCCTCCGCGGCGTCGACCTGACCGTGAAGCAGGGCGAGACCCACGCCATCATGGGTCCGAACGGCTCCGGCAAGTCGACCCTGGCCTACTCGCTGGCCGGGCACCCGAAGTACACCGTCACCGGTGGCACCGTGACCCTGGACGGCGAGGACGTGCTGGCCATGTCCGTCGACGAGCGGGCCCGGGCGGGCGTCTTCCTGGCCATGCAGTACCCCGTCGAGGTCCCCGGCGTCTCGGTCTCCAACTTCCTGCGGACCTCGGCCACCGCCATCCGCGGCGAGGCCCCGAAGCTGCGCACCTGGGTGAAGGAGGTCAAGGAGGCCATGGAGCGCCTGCACATGGACCCCTCCTTCGCCGAGCGCAACGTCAACGAGGGCTTCTCCGGCGGTGAGAAGAAGCGCCACGAGATCCTGCAGCTCGAACTGCTCAATCCCAAGATCGCGATCCTCGACGAGACCGACTCCGGCCTGGACGTCGACGCGCTGCGCATCGTCTCCGAGGGCGTCAACCGGGTGCGCGAGAGCGGTGAGGTCGGCACGCTGCTGATCACCCACTACACCCGGATCCTGCGCTACATCAAGCCCGACCACGTCCATGTCTTCGCCGCGGGCCGGATCGCCGAGTCCGGTGGCCCGGAGCTCGCGGACAAGCTGGAGGCCGAGGGCTACGAGGCCTATGTGAAGGGAGGCGCGTCCGCGTGACACCGCAGCTGCCGGGCCTGCTGGACGCCGAGGCGATCCGCAAGGACTTCCCGGTGCTGGACCGCCTGGTCCACGACGGGAAGAAGCTCGTCTACCTGGACAACGCCGCGACCTCGCAGAAGCCGCGCCAGGTCCTCGACGCCCTCAGCGAGTACTACGAGCGCTACAACGCCAACGTCCACCGCGGTGTGCACACGCTCGCCGAGGAGGCCACGGCGCTGTACGAGGGCGCCCGTGACAAGATCGCGGCCTTCATCAACGCGCCGAGCCGCGACGAGGTGATATTCACCAAGAACGCCTCGGAGTCGCTGAACCTGGTCGCCAACATGCTGGGCTGGGCCGACGAGCCCTACCGGGTGGACAGCGACACCGAGATCGTCATCACGGAGATGGAGCACCACTCCAACATCGTCCCGTGGCAGCTGCTCTCGCAGCGCACCGGCGCGAAGCTGAAGTGGTTCGGCCTGACCGACGACGGCCGGCTCGACCTGAGCGACATCGAGCGGGTCATCACCGACAAGACGAAGATCGTCTCCTTCACGCTCGTCTCCAACATCCTGGGCACGGTCAACCCGGTCGAGGCGCTCGTGCGCCGCGCCCAGGAGGTCGGCGCCCTGGTGCTGATCGACGCCTCGCAGGCCGCGCCGCACATGGTGCTGGACGTGCAGGCGCTGCAGGCCGACTTCGTGGCCTTCACCGGCCACAAGATGCTCGGCCCGACCGGCATCGGCGTGCTGTGGGGCCGCCAGGAGCTGCTGGAGGACCTCCCGCCGTTCCTGGGCGGCGGCGAGATGATCGAGACCGTCTCGATGCACGAGTCGACCTACGCGCCCGCGCCTCACAAGTTCGAGGCCGGTACGCCCCCGATCGCCCAGGCCGTCGGCCTCGGCGCGGCCGTGGACTACCTGAGCGCCATCGGCATGGACCGGATCGCCGCGCACGAGCACGCGATCACCGAGTACGCGCTGCGCCGGCTGAAGGAGGTGCCCGGGCTGAAGATCATCGGACCGGACACCCCCGAGGGCCGCGGCTCCGCGATCTCCTTCACCCTCGGCGACATCCACCCGCACGACGTGGGCCAGGTACTCGACGAGCAGGGCATCGCCGTGCGGGTCGGACACCACTGCGCGCGGCCGGTGTGCCTGCGGTACGGAATTCCCGCGACCACGCGAGCGTCGTTCTATCTGTACTCCACTCCGGCCGAGGTCGACGCCTTGGTCGAGGGCCTGGAGCACGTACGGAACTTCTTCGGCTGAGGGACGGACGGCGAAGCCTGTGAAGCTGGATTCGATGTACCAGGAAGTCATCCTGGACCACTACAAGAACCCGCACGGCCGCGGCCTGCGCGACGGTGATGTCGAGGTGCACCACGTCAATCCGACGTGCGGCGACGAGATCACCCTGCGCGTCAAGCTCGACGGCACGTCCATCCAGGACATCAGCTACGAGGGTCAGGGCTGTTCCATCAGCCAGGCCAGTGCCTCCGTGCTCAACGAACTGCTCGTCGGCCGCCAGGTCGACGAGGCCGTGAAGGTCCAGGAGGTCTTCCTGGAGCTGATGCAGTCCAAGGGCAAGCTGGAGCCCGACGACGCGATGGAGGACGTGCTGGAGGACGCGGTCGCGTTCGCCGGCGTCTCCAAGTACCCGGCGCGCGTCAAGTGCGCGCTGCTGAGCTGGATGGCGTGGAAGGACGCCACCGCCCAGGCACTGGGCGATGGCGCGGTCAGGGAGTCCGCATGAGCGAGAACGCAGAAGTGACGACGACGAAGCCGGCGAGCGAGGAGGAGATCCGTGAGGCCCTCTACGACGTCGTCGACCCTGAACTGGGCATCGACGTCGTCAACCTCGGCCTGATCTACGGCATCCACATCGACGACAGCAACGTCGCGACCCTCGACATGACGCTCACGTCGGCGGCCTGTCCGCTGACCGACGTCATCGAGGACCAGGCGAAGTCGGCCACCGACGGCATCGTCAACGACCTGAAGATCAACTGGGTCTGGATGCCGCCGTGGGGCCCCGACAAGATCACCGACGAGGGCCGCGATCAGCTGCGCGCGCTGGGCTTCAACGTCTGACCCCTCGCGAGGCCACGACTGCGGGACACCGCTCCGGTGAGGAGCGGTGTCCCGCAGTCGTATTCTCGTTTGCGCTCGTTTCCGCGGGCCCGCGAGTCTTCCGCGCATGAGCAATCACTTCGCCGCCATCGGACTCGGCGTGACCGACCAGGACTCCTTTCGCGCACTTGTCTCCGGGCTCCTCGAACGCGCCGCCGTGCAGACGGTCGGGGGCGACGTGCGGCAGCACGTGTGGACGGGCACCGGTGGTGCCCGGGTCGTGATCGAGACGTGACGGACTCCCCGGCGGCCGGGCACTGGGTCGACGGGGAGTTCTTCATGACCGGCTCGCTGGGGTCGGCCCCGGCGCCGGGTGCCGCCCGGAAGCGGTGGTGGTCGCGCCGGTCCTGAGGGGTCAGCCATGTGTACGGGTGTACACATCGATGTGTACGCTTGTACGCATGGCATACGCATTGCTGGGCGGGGCGATACTCGCCGAAGTGCTCGGTACGACGTCCATGAAGTACAGCGACGGCTTCACCAGGCTGTGGCCCTCCCTCGGCACCGCCGCCGGCTACCTGATCGCCTTCGCGCTGCTCGCGCAGACGCTCAAGTCGATGTCCGTGGGCACCGCCTACGCGATCTGGGCCGGCGTCGGCACCGCAGCGATCGCCGCCATCGGCATGGTCTTCCTCGGCGAGGCGGCCACCGCGGCCAAGCTGACGGGGATACTCCTGGTCATCGCCGGGGTGGTCGTCCTCAACCTGGGCGGCTCCCACTGATGGCCCGCCGGTACGACCCCGACCGGCGGCAGCGCCTCATCGACGCCGCGATCCGCGTGGTCGGCGAGCGCGGCATCGCCGGGCTCAGCCACCGGGCGGTGGCCGCGGCGGCCGACGTCCCGCTGGGCTCGACCACCTACCACTTCGCCACCCTCGACGACCTGCTCGTGGCCGCCCTGCGGCAGTGCAACGAGGCCTTCTTCCGCGAGGTCGGGGAACGCGCCCTGCTCGGCGCGCCCGGCGCCGACCTCGCCGCCGAACTGGCCCGGTTCGTCGAGGAGACGGTCTCCCGGGACCGCCCCCGTGCGCAGCTGGAGTACGAGCTCTACCTGGCCGCCGTCCGTCACGAGGCGGTGCGCCCGGTCGCCGCGGAGTGGGTGGACAACATGGCCGCCCTCCTCACCCGGTGGACCGATCCGGTCACCGCCCGCGCGCTGGCCGCCCTCACCGACGGTATGTGCCTGCAGGCGCTGCTGACCGGGCGCGACATCGACCGGGAGGAGGCCCGCGAGGTCTTCGCGCGGATCATCGGCACACCCGGGCGAGACTGCTGACCTATACCGGCCGCGACCTGATCCGGCATCCTCACGCGCCGCATTCACGCCTTCACGTGATCGATTCTTGTAGAGCGTCGATCGGAGGCCAGTAAATGAAACAGGCGATGAAGGACATACCGAAGGTGGTGTGGCTCCTTGCCACCGGCATGTTCTTCGTGGCGGCGGTGAGCTTCACCTTCGTCTACCTCTTCGTCTACCTGACCGGACCTCGTGGGCTCAGCACCTCCCAGGCGGGACTCATCGCCGGTGTCGGCGGCGTGGGCATGGTCGCCGGCAACTTCACCGGCGGGTGGTTCGGCGACCGCTTCGGGCACCGCCGCACCCTCATCACCGGCATGGTCGTGTCCGGTCTCGGCCTCGCGGCCCTGCCCCTGACGCCGACCGCCGCCCTCGCGGTGGTCTTCCCGGTCGCCCAGTACGCCACCGGCGTCACCCGTGCCTCCAACTCGGCGCTCATCGCCTTCTCCGTACCCGAGGGCTCCCGCCGCCAGGGCTTCGCCCTGCTGCGCTTCATGGCGAACCTCGGCGTCACCGTGGGCCCGCCGCTGGGCGCGCTGATCGCCACCTCCGTCTCGTACGACTGGCTGTTCGTCGCCGACGGCCTCGGCATGCTCTTCTTCGGCGTCTACGCGCATTTCATCCTGCCCGCGAACGGCAACCACCGGCCCAAGGGCGAGGCCTCGCCGGACGCTCCCGGCCTGTGGGCCGCGCTGCGCGCCCGGCCCGCCGTGCTGGTGCTGCTCGCCGCGATCCTGGTCGCCGACACGATCTACCGCCAGCAGTACTCCACCCTGCCCGTGTACCTGAAGGACCACGGCATCGGCACCGGCGTCTACGGCGCCCTGATCGCCGTCAGCGGCGCCCTGGTCATCCTCCTCGAACTCCCGGTCACCGTCGCCCTGCGCCGGCGCGCCCCGCTGCCGATCATCGGCCTCGGCGTGATGCTGGTCGGGCTCGGCTTCGCCGCGCTGGCCACCGGCCACTGGTACATCGCGGCCGCCGTCGTGATGATGATCCTGCTGACCGTGGGCGACATCCTCTACAAGTCGCCGTCCACGGCCTACGTCGCCGACAGCGCCCCCGACCACCTGCAGGGCCGCTTCCAGAGCATGTACGCGGGCGCCTCCATCAGCGGCGTGGTGCTGGCCGCCCCCCTCGGCGGCGTGCTCTACGAGCACGCGCCGGGCGCGCTGTGGCCGCTGTGCGCCGTCCTCGGCGTCGTCGCCGGGGCGGCCGTGCTCGGTGCCCAGCGGCTGCCGGGCGTACGGGACGAGGCCGTCGAGCCGGACGCGGTCAAGGCCGCGACGCAGTCCTGACCGCCTCCAGCGCCTCCGCCACGCTCGCCGTGATGTCCGTGACCGGGTAGAACACCCGCCGGACCACCCGGTCCGCGCCGACCACCAGCGTCAGCCGCTTCAACCGCGCCGTGCCGCCCGCGCGGAAGGTCGGCAGCCGCAGCGCCGCGGACAGCGTCAGCTCCGCGTCCGACAGCAGCGGGAAGGGCAACCGCTCCCGCTCGGCGAACTCGGCCTGCTCGTCCGGGCGCTGGGCGCTCACCCCATGCACGGCCGCGCCCGCCGCGGTGAACTCCGCCGACCGGTCGCGGTAGGTGCAGGACTCCAGCGTGCAGCCCGCCGTCCCCGGGATGTCACCCCAGCCCGGGGGGTAGGACGCCGGCCGCGCGAAGGCGCCGGGGAAGCAGTAGAGGACCGTGAACGGACGGTCCGCGGCCACCGGGTCGCGCGGTTCGCCGTCCGGGCCCGCGGGCAGCAGCAGCGCGGGCACCCGGGTCCCCGCGAGCGCGTGCACGCGCTCGGCCTCCGGCGAGCCGTCCGCCGCGGTGCCGGTGGTCGTGCCGTCGCCCAGCACCCACTGGTCGCCCCAGTCCTGGAGGGCGATCAGCACCGGCAGCAGCGCCCGGCCGCGCGGGGTGAGCCGGTACGCGTACCGCACCGGCCGCTCCTGGTAGGGCTCGCGGGCCAGCACGTCCGCGTCGACCAGCAGGCGCAGGCGTTCGGCCAGCACCTTGCGGGAGACGCCGAGTTCGCGCTGCAGGTCGTCGAAGCGGTCGACGCCGCGGGCGGCGTCCCGCACGATCAGCAGCGTCCACCAGTCGCCGACCACGTCGAGGGCCTGGGCGATGGAGCAGTTCGCGTCACCTAGGTGTGTGCGGCGGGCCATGCCGCTATCCTGCCAGCCGAGAGTGAGTTCCCAAAAGGAACTCACTGGGGCGGAGGAGGGAGTCGGGGTATGCGCGAGGTGCCCAGGGTCGTCTGGTCGCTGGCCGCGGGGGTCTTCACGAACGCGGTCGTGAGCTTCACCTTCGTCTACCTCTTCGTCTGGCTGACCGCGGTACGGGACCTGCCCGTCCCGCAGGCCGGGCTGATCGCCGGCACGGGCGGGGTGGGCCTGGTCGCCGGCAACTTCACCGGCGGCTGGTTCGGCGACCACCTCGGCCACCGCCGCGTCCTGCTCGCCGGATCCGCCGTCTCCGGCGCCGGACTCGTCCTGCTCCCCACCCTGCCCACCGCCGTGCTGCTGCCCGTCCTGCTGCTCGCGCAGTACGCGGCCGGCACCGTGCGCGCCGCCAACTCCGCGCTCGTCGCCGTCTCCGTGCCCGAGGGCGCGCGCCGCCAGGGCTTCGCGGTGCTGCGCTTCGCCTCCAACGCGGGCTTCACCGTGGGGCCGCCGCTCGGCGCGCTGCTGGCCGCCCACACCTCCTACACCTGGCTCTTCGTCGCCGACGGCGTCGGCACACTGCTCTTCGCGGGCTACGCCGCCCGCGCTCTGCCCGCGCAGGGCGTCCGCCGGGCCCGCGCCGTGCGCCCCGCGGACGCCACCGGACTGTGGACGGCGCTGCGCGCGCGGCCCGCGGTCATGCTGCTGCTGGCTACGATCCTCGTCACCGACACCGTCTACCGGCAGCAGTACTCCACCCTGCCCGTCTGGCTCGCCGACCACGGCATCGGTACCGGCGCGTACGGCTGGCTGATCGCCGTCAACGGCGGCGTCATCCTCTGCCTGGAGATCCCGGCCACCGTCGCACTGCGCCGCCGGCCGCCGCTGCCGATCATCGGCACCGGGCTCGTCCTCGTAGGCGCGGGCTACGCCGCCCTGGCCGGCGGGCCGTACATCGCCACGGCGGTGACCATGATGGTGCTCCTCACGGCGGGGGAGATCCTCTACAAGACCACCGCCACCGCCCACGTGGCCGACAGCGCCCCGGAGCACCTGCAGGGCCGCTTCCAGTCCCTGTACGCGGGCGCCTCCGTCAGCGGCACCGTCCTCGCCCCGCCCCTGGGCGGCGCCCTGTACGAGGCCGCCCCCGGCGCGCTGTGGCCGGTCTGCGCGGTGCTGGCCGCGCTCAGCGGGGCGGTGCTGCTGACGGCCGCCGCGCTGTGGCGGCGCGGTGCGGGGGGCGGGGACGGGGAGGCCGAGTTCGCGACGGGCGTGCCGGATGGGGCGGACGCGACGCGGCGGCGTTCCGGATGGCGGGCCGGTTGGGCAAGCGCGGGACGCAGCGACTAGCGTTCGACACATGACTGAAACGACCGCCACCTCTCGCGCCACCGGTGCCGTTGCCGCAGGCCTCGCCACGATCGCCGACGACGGCACCGTCCTCGACACCTGGTTCCCCGCGCCCGAGCTCGTGGCGGCCCCCGGCCCCGCCGGGACCGAACGGCTCACCGCGGACCAGGCCGCCGAACTGCTGGGCGACGCCGCCCCCAAGGCGCTGGGACCGGACCCGCGCCGCGGCGTCGAGGTCGTCGCCGTACGCACCGTCATCGCCTCGACCGACGACAAGCCGCTCGACGCCCACGACGCCTACCTGCGTCTGCACCTGCTGAGCCACCGCCTGGTCAGGCCCAACGGCCAGAACCTGGAGGGCATCTTCGGCCTCCTGGCCAACGTCGCCTGGACCTCCATCGGCCCGGTCCCCGCCGGGAACATCGAGCGCGCCCGCCTCGCCGCCCGCGCGGAGGGCCTGCACCTGTCGGTCTACGGCGTCGACAAGTTCCCGCGCATGACGGACTACGTCGTCCCCGCCGGCGTCCGCATCGCCGACGCCGACCGCGTGCGCCTCGGCGCCCACCTCGCGTCCGGCACGACCGTGATGCACGAGGGCTTCTGCAACTTCAACGCGGGCACGCTGGGCACCTCCATGGTCGAGGGCCGCATCAGCCAGGGCGTCATCGTCGGCGACGGCTCCGACATCGGCGGCGGCGCCTCGATCATGGGCACCCTCTCCGGCGGCGGCAAGTCCGTCATCTCCATCGGCGAGCGCTGCCTCCTGGGCGCCGAGGCCGGCATCGGCATCTCCCTGGGCGACGACTGCGTCGTCGAGGCCGGCCTCTACGTCACGGCGGGCACCCGGGTGTGCCTGCCCGACGAGACCATCGTCAAGGCCAAGGAGCTCTCCGGCGCCGACAACCTCCTCTTCCGCCGCAACTCCATCACCGGCGCGGTCGAGGTCCTCCAGCGCACGGGCTCGTGGGGCGGGCTGAACGAGATCCTGCACAGCCACAACTGACGGCGTGCGGCGCGCGGTCCGGGTACCGCGGCCGCGCCGGCCGTCCGACGAGCGCCCTCCCATGGCCGGTGGCCCGGGAGGGCGCTCGCGCGTTCAGCCCTCGTCCGGGCCCGAGGCCGTGTCGTAGTCCGCGGCCGCGGCCTGCCGAGAAGGGGGGCGGGCAGCCTGCCCGCGCAATTCCGGGTCCGCGCGGGCGACCGACGAGGACAGGCATCCGCGTGATGCTGCCCGAGAGGTCAGATGATGCCGGTCCAAGGGGAGGGGCAAGGTGGGCGTATACGTCTCCATCAGGGGGTGGCTGGAGTGCGACGAGCAGCAGCTCGCCGCCGTCCGCCGAGTGATCGCGGACCATTCCGACGGGCACTACAGCGACGGCTGGGGCTTTCCGGCCCGGCACTTCAACTGGACCTCGTACGTCTTCTATGGCGGCGACGTCCGTGTGTCGGCCGTGGACTGGTTCATGGACCAACTGCGGGCGATGGCCGCGATCCCCGCGTCCGACGAGGACGGGGACGGGGTCCGCGGGCTCTTTGTGGTCAGCAGCGAGGTGGCCGCGCAGGTGGAGTGGCAGGTGCGAGACGGATCGGTGACGGTCCGGCCGGCCGAGGCCGGTCTTGCCTACCTGGCCGAGTAACGCGGGCTGTTGCACGATGCTGCGGCGGCCGGCATCGCTGCCGCGACCGCTCCCCGGGGAGACGCGGGCGGCAGGACTCCGGTGGCGTTCCGGGGCCCGGGCGGGCATCGGGGGCCGGGAACTGCCGCGCAGCGGACCGTGGCCCGTCGAGGGCGGTCCGCCGCACCCCGGCGTCGGTCAGGTCGCGGTGGGTCCCGGAGGGAGAGCGAGCCGCAGGACGATCTCGCCGTCGTCGATGTCCCCGGTGGGCTCGAAGCCGAACTTCCGGTAGAAGGGCCAGGGCTCGCCGTCGCCGGGCTCGTAGCTGGTCAGCAGCTCCGTGGCGCCGTCCGCGCGGACCAGGTCGGCGATCTGCGTGAGCACCTCACGGCCGATGCCGTGCCCCTGGTACCGCTTGTCGATCAGGAGCCGCCAGATGAAGTGCCGCCCCCGGTAGGGGCCGGACGGCGGCTTCCACGACAGCATCACGAAGCCGACCGGTTCGTCGCCGCGGTACACGGCGCGGTACCAGGGACTGGCGTCCGGCATCTTCGCCGCCTGCTTCAGCGACAGGGACACCGAGGCGACGAACTGCTTCTGGCGGTGCCGGACGCGCAGGGCACGGACGGCCTCCCGGTTCTCGTCGGTGATCTCCCGGAGGTGAACGTCTGGGGACGCCATGCCACACCCTCTCCCGCCTGCCAGGTCGGCCGTCCTCGCAGCGTATGCGGCCCCGAAGAGCCGGAGGGGGACTGGCACGCCGGGCGCGGCCCTGGCGCTTGGGTGAACTGGTTGCCTGGGGCGCCATGTGACCCGCGGGGTTCGTGGTGGGCGGCCGGGGGCCGCCAGGCGGGACGGTTCGGACTCGGGGCCGTACGTCCGGAGGAGATGATCGCGGAGGCGCGGAAGGCGTTCTTCGTGGTGTTCGGCTTCCTGGCGGTCGTCTGGCTGCTGCAGGTGGCCAACTGCGCGGGCACTACGCGCTCTCGCGGGACTACGGGGTGGTCTCCAGCGACGTGGGCATGCTGCCGAACGTCCTGACCGCCCCTTTCCTGCACTGGAGCCGGGCGTGCATAGAGAGCACCTCCGGGCCGCTGGTCGTCTTGCCCTTCCTCGCCGCGTACGGCGGGGTGGGCCGCTTCCTCGCGCTCAGCCTGCTCGTCGCGGTGACCGGCGGCCTGGCGGTGTGGTTCTTCGAGCAGGGCAACGTGGACACGGTCGGCGCCGGCGGCCTGATCTTGGGCCACTTCGGCTACGTCGTGGTGCGCGGGCTCCTCGACCGGCACGTGATGGACACCCTCATCGGCGTCGTGATGGCGGCGTCCTTCGTCTACATGCTCGCGGTGGCCGTGCCGGGGACGCCGGGCGTGAGCTGGCTGGGTCACCTCGGGGGACTCTTCCGCGACCGGCGCGTTCCCGGCGACCGCCCGGCCCGCCGGGGCGGCGGCGGGCCGGCCGCCGTGACGCGCGGCTGCCTCCCGGTCCAAGGGACCGGGCGACCTGGGACTGCTGTAGGCGCCCGTACGTGCCGGCGGCCGGATCAGATCCAGGTGCTCAGCCACATCCGGGCGTGCCAGTCGTCGTAGGGGATCGTCCGCCCGGTGTAGATCGGGAAGAAGTAGATGAAGTTCCAGACGATCAGCAGGACGAGCACGCCCGCCGCAACCACCCCGTAGGTGCGGCGGCGTTCGGTCGCGCCGGGCCGGCCGATGAGCGCGCCGAGCGCCATGGCGAGGGCGAGGCAGAGGTAGGGCAGGAAGACGACGGCGTAGAAGGAGAAGATGGTGCGGTTCTGGTAGTGGAACCACGGCAGGTAGCCCGCGGCGACCGCGCACAGGACCGCCCCGGCGCGCCAGTCGCGGCGCAGCGCCCAGCGGTACAGCAGGTAGGCGAGGGCGAAGCAGGCGGCCCACCACAGCAGGGGCGTGCCGAGGGCGAGGATCTCGCGCGAGCAGTCGGCGACGCCGCAGCCGTCCTGTCCCTGCTTGGGAGACTCGTAGAAGAAGGACACGGGACGCCCGAGGACCAGCCAGCTCCACGGGTTGGACTGGTAGGGGTGCGGGTCCGACAGGCCGACGTTGAACTGGTAGACCCCGTACTCGTAGTGCCACAGGCTGCGCAGCGGTGCCGGGATCCACGACCACGTGCCGCCGCGGCCGTCGGACCAGTGCCGCCCGTAGCCGTCGTCGCTGAGGAACCACCCGGTCCAGGTCACCAGGTACGCCGCCACGGCGACCGGGACGAGGGACAGGAAGGACCAGCCGAGGTCGCGGCGGAGCACCGCGCGGTAGGGGCGGCGGGCCCCGGCCAGACGCCGGGCGCCGACGTCCCAGAGCACGGTCAGCAGCACGAAGAACGCCAGGTAGTACAGGCCGTTCCACTTGACGGCGGAGGCGAGGCCGAGGAGCACGCCGGCCGCGAGCCGCCAGGGCCGGGGGCCGGTTCCCGCGCGGGCGCCGGTGTCCTGGTCGGGACCGGCGAAGCCGTCGCCGTCCACCGGTAGGGCCGCGGCGAGCCGGGCCCGCGCGCGGTCGCGGTCGATCAGCAGGCAGCCGAACGCCGCCAGCACGAAGAACATGACGAACACGTCGAGCAGTGCGACGCGGCTCATCACGAAGTGCAGGCCGTCCACCGCCATCAGCCCGCCGGCCAGGCAGCCCAGCGCCGTGGAGCGGAACAGGCGGCGGCCGATGCGGCACAGCATCAGCACCGACAGGGTGCCGAGCACCGCCGCCATGAAGCGCCAGCCGAGCGGGTTCAGACCGAACATCCACTCGCCGAGCGCGATCACCCACTTGCCCATCGGCGGGTGCGCCATGAAGTGGCCGGTCTCGGAGAGGGGGATGATCTGGGGGTCACCCAGGATCTGCGGGTCCGAGACCTTGCGGTCGGGCCAGCCGCCCTCGTAGCCGAGCCGGAGCAGGGACCAGGAGTCCTTGGCGTAGAACGTCTCGTCGAAGACGATGGCGTGCGGGCTGCCGAGGCTCACGAACCGCAGTACGCCGGCGAAGACGGCGACCAGGACGGGGCCGAGCCAGCCCATGGCCCGTGCGGCACGGTACGCCCGCGCCGGGCCCAGGCCCAGGGCCTGCCACGTGCGGGTGCCCGGCTCGGGGAAGGGCGGGACCAGCCGTTCGCGGGTGTCGGTCCGGGGGCGTGGGCTGTGGCCGAACCGGCGCAGTCGCAGCGGCCAGTCGGCGGCGGTCGCCCCCCGGGGGTCGCCGGCGTCGTCGTCGGTGCGGTCCGGCGTAGCGGTGTCCGTCGTCACCCGCACATCCTAGGGACGTTGTCGGATGGTCATACCGGCACCCGTGTTCGAGGAGCCCCGCGCGCTGGTCGGACTCGCCGCACCGCCGGCCCGGCGCGCGGCTGGGGCGTCGTACCGGCCGCGCGCAGACGACCGGGGCCCGGCTGAGGCGTCGTACCGGCCGCGCTCAGACGACCGGGGCCCGGTGCAGGTCCAGCGGACGGATCCCCGCCTCGTCGAAGCGCCGCTCCAGCGCCTCGGTGCCGTGCTCGCGGCGGAAGGCGATCTCGGACGAGGTCACCGGCAGCAGCCACAGCAGACGGGCGTGGCCGCCCGGCAGGTGGCAGACCTCCAGGTCGGGGCCGTGGAGGTAAGGGAGGCTGACCAGGATGTGGTCGCAGGCCGATCCGGGGACCCAGGGCTCGCCGACCGGGAGGCTGTGGCCCACGTCGAGCAGGTGCGGCCGGGGACCGCAGTGGTAGTGGGCGGTCATGGCGATCAGGTCGGCGAAGCGGGGGTCGGGGACCGGGGCGGTCAGGACGAACTCCACGCCGTGGCCGTCGTCGTTCGCCCGGGACCAGCAGCCGGCCGTCACATAGGTCCAGTGGCCGCCGCGGGGACCCGGGCCCACCTCGATGACACGCAGGTCGGTACCGTGCCGCGGCGTCCGTCGCCCAGGTCGTGGGTGGCCGTGCCCACCGGATGCCCCGAGAAGGACTCGCGCACGTGCCGGTCGAGCGCCCGGTGCGCCTCGCTCGTCGTCATGGTGGGGATCATGACAGGCACCCCGCGGGGCGGCGCGCGGGGGGCGTTGTACGCCCTGTCGCGCACCGGTGCATCCGCGGCGCGCGGGCCGCCGGGGCGTGCGCACCGGCGTCCGGCTCCGGCGGTGAGGCGGAAGTGACACCGCTGACGTAGGGAACCGCGGTGCGCCTTCCTCGGGCGTCCCCTCGCCCGGCAATAGCGGCAACTCGTGCGTCCGTAGCGGTAATGGCGGGTGACGGAAAGCCGAAGCGCGCCCGCCGGGCGCCCACACGTCTAGGCTGGTGCTGCGCGTTCAGGCGCCCCTCGGACACCGCTGCATTGGAGACCCCGCCATGGCCGCTGACCGCCTCGAATTGCCGCCGGTGAGGCTGCTGCCCGAGGAGGAGCTGGCGCGGCTCGCACTCGCCGTGCCGCTCCTCGACCGCGCGGTACGACTGGCGCGCTGGTGCGCGCCGCACGTGACCGTGGACGCCATGGGGGAGCTGACCGCGCAGGACGTCCCGCGCGCCGTTCGTGAGCTGGGCCTGGAGCAGCAGCCGGACGGCGCGGCGGACGCGGCGCAGGCCTGGGGCGTGGCCGTGGACGCCGGGCTCGTCGACCTCGACATCGAGGACTCGGACGAGGACGAGGCCGACGAGGAGGCCGGCGCGGGGGGCGTGGCCCTGGACGAGCCCGCGGGGCGTGCCGTGCCCGGCGAGGCGCTGGGGCGGCTGGACGCGGGCGGGCCGCGCGAGGTGCTGGAGGTGTGGCTGGCCGCACTCGACACGGCGCTGGCCGAGGCCGCGACGCCCGACCTCGACGGCCTGCTGGAGGAGCTGGGCCCGGACGGCGAGGTCGACCTGGGCACCCTGGACTGGGACCCGGAGGAGGAGGCCGAGTTCCTCGACGGCGCGCTCGCCAACCTCTATCTCTTCACCGCCATGGAGGACTCCGGCGGCGACACCAAGGACGCCGTGCCGCTGCCGGTCCTGTCCGCCTCCCTCGTCGTCCCCGAGGACGTGGAGGAGCCGAGCGACGCACTGCTGGAGGACGTCACCGAGGTGATGGTGCGCCTCGACGAGCACTTCCGGCTGCTGACGACCATCGGGCTGTTGGAGTACCAGCCGCTGGACGAGGCCCTGATCGAGGAGGCCGAGTCCGAGGACGACGGGCCCGCCGAGGGCGCGGCGGTCTTCCCGGAGGAGATCGGGCCCGAGGAGGTCTCCCGCTACGGCCTGGTGCGGCTGACCCCGCTCGGCGTGTACGGCGTGCGGGCCCGGATGGCCGACGCCGGTATGCACGCCCCGGCCGCCGGCGACCTGGCGGGGGAGCCCGCCGCCGTCCTCCTGGAGGCGCTGTTCCAGTACCCCGACCAGATCGCCCGCCGCGAGGCCGACGCGTGGCTCGGCAACCGCAAGCCCTATGACGCGGCCCGCGAACTGCTGGAGGCGGCGCGCGGCGAGGACCGCAACGCGCCCGGCCGCCGCCTGGTCGCCCAGCAGACCCTGAGCCTGCTCGGCGACGAGGCCGAGCCGGCCCTGCGCGAGGTCCTGGCGGACCGCCAGCTCGGCGGACTGGCCCGGGTCTGGCTGACGGAACGCGAGGCGGCGGACGTCCCCGCCCCCGACGAGGACATGATCTTCTGGCTCACCGTCGACACCATCGCCGCCCAGCTCGACGCCGACGACGACCCCGAGTTGCTGCGCGAGCTGGTCACCGACCTCGTCGCCCGGCACGACGGTTTCTTCACCGCCGCCTGGCGGGTGGACCACCCGGCGACCGCCGACGTCCTGGAGGCCATGGGCCGGATCCACCCCGACAAGCGACTGGCCAAGGAGGCGCGCAAGGCCGCGTTCAAGGCCCGTTCGGCGGGAACCGCGGCGCCCTGAGCCGCACGCGGGCTCCGCCGCGAGGGCGCGGCGAAGGCCCGAACGTCTCGGGGAATGGGCGTCGGAATGTCCCGCTCAGTTCAACTCCCGTTCGCCGTGGGGCGGGAGCGTGACTGCGGCAGAACAGTGACCTTGTGGCCCCAGGAGAGAACGATGCCTCTCACCCGCAGAGACTTCGCCAAGCGCACGGCGATCACCGGCGCCGGAGTCGTGCTGGCCGGAACCGTCGACGTCCTCGCGACCGCACCCGGCGCCCTCGCCGCGGACGCCCCGGCGACCGCCGCGGCGGCCGGCGCGTCCCGGCACCACGGCGGGCTCGGCTACGGCGAGCTGGTCCCCGACCCCCAGGGCATCCTCGCGCTGCCCAAGGGCTTCTCGTACCGCGTCATCACCCGGACCGGCGTCACCAAGCTGGAGTCCGGCGAGTCGACCCCCTCCAACCACGACGGCACCGCCACCTTCGAGGGCCTGCGCGGCGCCACGCTGCTCGCCACCAACCACGAGCTGGCCGGTGCCCGCGCCGACTGGCCGCACCCGGTCCCGCTGACCGAGGGCCTGGTCTACGACTCCGGCGCCGCCGGCGGCGTGACCATCGTCGAGGTCGCCCAGCACGGCGGCCACGTCGTGGAGTGGGTCGGCGTGGCCGGCACCGCCACCAACTGCGCTGGCGGCCGCACCCCTTGGGGCACCTGGCTGACCTGCGAGGAGACCGAGGACAAGGCCGGCAAGAACGGCTTCCTGAAGGACCACGGCTACGTCTTCGAGGTCGACCCGTACGACCGCAGGGCCAACCGCGACCCCAAGCCGATCAAGGCGCTGGGCCGCTACGCGCACGAGGCGGTCGTCGTCGACCCCAAGCGCGGCCACCTCTTCCTCACCGAGGACGCCTCCAACCCCAACGGCCTGTTCTTCCGCTGGACCCCGCCGGCGGGCTTCCACCACGGCCGCGGCAAGCTGCGCGCCCTGCCCGACAGCGCGGGTGTGCTGCAGGCCTTCAAGTGCTTTGACTCCGGCGGCAAGTTCATCGACGACCTGTCCCGCGCCACGAAGATCGGCACGGTCTACGGCGTGGACTGGGTGGACGTCCCCGACCGCGACGCGAAGGCGACCTCCGTGCGCAAGCAGTTCGCGGCGGGCGAGGTCACCCGCGCCCGCAAGCTGGAGGGCATGTGGTGGGGCGACGGCGGCGTGTACGTCGTCTCCTCGTACGCCCGCGAGGAGAGCCCGGGCGCGTCCCACGACGGTGCCGTGTGGTTCTACGACCCCAAGCGCCGCACCCTGACCCTCAAGGTCCTCCTGGGCGTCAACCCCGACCCCTCGGCCGACGGCGCCTTCGACGGTCCGGACAACATCACCGTCTCGCCCTACGGAGGCCTGGTCATCGCCGAGGACGGCGAGGGCGTGCAGCACCTGTTCGGCGCGCTCGGCGACGGCCGTACCTACCCGATCGCCCGCAACGAGCTGAACATCGGCACGGCGGAGGAGCCGGAGTACAGCGAGTTCACCGGTGTGACCTTCTCGCCCGACGGCAAGACGCTGTTCGCCAACATCCAGGACCCGGGCATCATGCTGGCCATCACCGGCCCCTGGCGCCGCCAGGGCCACGGCGGCGCCTGCTGAGACCCGACCGCGTCACCCCGCGCCCGGTGGTCCGTGCCCCGCACGGACCACCGGGCGCACGCGCGTCCTCAGAGCGCCTGCGCGGCGGGCTTGACCATGCCCTTCACCGTGCGGGAGTCGACGAAGTCGCCCATCGCCGTCATCTCCCACTCACCGGAGAACTGGCGGATGAACTTGGCCATCATCACGCCTGTGCGGGGCTCGGCGCCGGTGAGGTCGAAGCGCACCAGCTCCTCGCCCGTCGCGCCGTCCATCAGGCGGCAGTAGGCCTTGGCCACCTGGTTGAACTTCTGGCCCGAGAAGGAGTTCACCGTGAAGACCAGACCGGTGACCTCGGGCGGCAGCCCGCCGAGGTGGACGGTGATGGCCTCGTCGTCGCCCGCGCCCGCGCCGGTGAGGTTGTCGCCGGAGTGCTGGATCGCGCCGTTCAGGATGGTGAGCCGGCCGAAGTAGCAGGACTCGATGTGGTTGCGCTGCGGTCCGTACGCGATGACCGAGGCGTCCAGGTCGATGTCCTTGCCGCGGTAGGCGGGCTCCCAGCCGAGGCCCATGCGGACCGAGGTCATCAGCGGCTTGCCGCCCTTGACCAGGGAGACCGTCTGGTGCTTCTGGAGGTTGACCCGTCCCTTGTCCAGGTTGATCTTGCCCGTGCCGACCGGAGGAGCGGGAGGGGCCGGCGGCGCGGCTGGAGGAGCGGGGGGAGGGGTCATGGCGGCGGCCGGAGGAGCGGGCGGCGGGGGAGCCACGGGCGGCGCCTGGGGCGGAGCCTGCGGCGCGGCGGCCACGGGCTCGTCCACGGAGACGCCGAAGTCGGTGGCGATGCCCGCCAGCCCGTTCGCGTACCCCTGGCCGACCGCGCGGGCCTTCCAGGCGCCGGAGCGGCGGTAGACCTCGACCACCACGAGCGCGGTCTCGGTGCTCAGCCCGGACGGGGTGAAGGTCGCGAGGACGGCCCCGCTGTCGGCGTCCCGCACGGTGGCGGTCGGCTCGGTGCCGGCGAAGGTGGCCCCGGGCGCGTCGGGGCTCGCCGTCACCACGATCTTCTCGATGGCGGCGGGCACGGCGGCGGTGTCGACCGTGATCGCGTCGGGGGAGGTGCCGCCACCGGACCGGTAGGCGACACCCGGCCCCGCGGGCTGGTTGTAGAAGACGAAGTCGTCGTCGGAGCGCACCTTGCCGTCGCCGGCGATCAGGAGGCCCGAAACGTCCAGCCGCACGGGCGCGGATACCTCCACTGTCACGCGCGCCGCGGAGAGCGGGATGTTCGAGCCGGGTGTCATTGCGGTCATGTTCCGCTTAACGATCGTTCCGGGTTTACGGTTCCATTACCGAACGGGGTTTTCGCCTGTCACGCATCGTGGTCGTCGGCGGTGGCTACGCGGGGACAGGCCTGGCCGTCGCGGAGGCCTCCGTCCGCGACGGGGACCAGGTCGCGCCGGTCGGACGGCGGGGGGACGTCCTGGACGAGGCGGTCGCCCGGCTGGGTTCCGGATCCGCCCTGGCGGTCCCGGCGGACCTGACCGACGAGACGGAGGCGGCCGGGGTCCGTGACCTCGTGGCCGGGCGCTTCGGCCGGGTGGACGTCCTGGTCAACAACGCGGGCGGGAACGTCGCCCTCGGCGGCGGCGAACCGTCACTCACCGAGCTGTGGACGGGCAACTTCCGGTCCAACGTGCTGACCGCGGTGCTGCTCACGGAGGCGCTGCGCGACCTTCTGGCCGACGGCGGGCGGGTGCTGCTGCTCAGCTCCATCGCCGCCGTACGCGGCGGCGGCTCCGGCTCCTACGGTGCCGCCAAGGCCGCTCTGCACCCGTACGCCTACGACCTGGCGGCGGACCTGGGCGGGCGAGGGATCACGGTCAACGTCGTCGCGCCCGGCTTCATCGACGACACCGGGTTCTTCGGCGGCCGCATGACGCGGGAGCGGCGCGCGCTCCACGTCGGACAGACCCTCAACGGACGGGTCGGCGTTCCCGAGGATGTGGCCTCGCTCGTCCACTGGCTCGCCTCTCCCGGCGCCGCCCATGTCACCGCCCGGATCCACCAGGTGGACGGCGGGGCCGAGCGCGGACGCTGAGTGCCTCCGGTCAGTGGGGCCAGATGGGCGGGTGGGTGGTGAAGTGGCCGCCGAGGTGGGCGTGGTCCGGGTTCGCCGGGTCGAGTTCGCCCTGTGCGGCCACGAGCCCGGCCGCGAAGGGCTCGGAGTCGTCCCGCGGTTCGTAGCCGAGCGCCCGCGCGGAGGACAGGTCCCACCACAGGCGTGTGTTGGCGGAGCTGCCGTAGACCACGGTGTGCCCGACGCCCTCGGCGGTGAGGGCGGCGTGCAGCAGCCGCGCGCAGTCCTCCGGGCTCATCCAGACCGACAGCATGCGCACCGACGTCGGCTCGCGGAAGCAGGAGCCGATGCGGATCGAGACGGTCTCCAGGCCGTGCAGGTCCCAGTAGAGCTGGGCCAGGTCCTCGCCGAAGCACTTGGACAGGCCGTAGAAGGTGTCGGGACGGCGCGGGGTGTCGACCGGGATGAGCGGGTCGTCCCCGACCGGGCGCGGCGTGAAGCCCACCGCGTGGTTGCTGGAGGCGAAGACGATCCGCGGCACGCCCTCCTCGCGGGCGGCCTCGTAGAGGTTGTACGTGCCCTCGATGTTGGCGCGCAGGATCTTCTCGAAGGGGGCTTCCAGGGAGATGCCCGCGAGGTGGATGATCGCGTCGACCCCGCGCACGGCCTCGCGCAGGGCGGCGCGGTCCGCCAGGTCCGCGGTGATCGCGTCGGGCGCGCCCTCGACGGGCAGCATGTCGAGGAGGCGCAGCTCGTAGCCGTACGCCGGCAGCAGCTCGCGCATCAGGGTGCCCAGGCCGCCTGCGGCGCCGGTGAGCAGGACGGTGCGGGGAGCGGGCATGCGCGGGTCTCCTCGATCGGACGTCCACGTTCATGGACCTCATTCATATTCATGGACACGCTAAGGAGCGCTTGTCGAAGCGTCAAGACTCCACCACCTGCGGCTGTCTTCCTTGACCCTTCCCTTGTGCTGCCTTAGCGTGAACGCGTTCATGAATATAGACATCGATCAGATGAGCGCACAGCCGCCAGTCTTCAGGGAGAAGCCGATGACCGATGCCGCCTCACTGTCCGCGCGCCTCGACGGCCTGCTGTTCTTCCCCGTGACGCCCTTCGGCCCGGACGGCGCCGTCGACCTGGAGGTCTTCCGCGCGCACGTGCGCCGCGGGATCGAGGCCGGGGCGGGGGCGGTGTTCGCGTGCTGCGGCACCGGCGAGTTCCACGCGCTGACGCCCGAGGAGTACCGCGCCTGCGTCGCGGCGGCCGTCGAGGAGTCCGCGGGCCGGGTCCCGGTCGTCGCCGGCGCCGGCTACGGCACCGCCCTGGCCCTGCAGTTCGCGCACCTCGCCGAGGAGGCGGGCGCCGACGGGCTGCTCGCCATGCCCCCCTACCTCGTCGTTGCCGACCAGGCCGGACTGCTGCGCCACTACGCGGCGCTCGCCGAGGGCACCTCCCTCGACGTCATCGTCTACCAGCGCGACAACGCCGTCCTCACCCCCCCGACCGTCGCCGAACTCGCCCGCATCCCGCGCATCATCGGCCTCAAGGACGGCGTCGGCGACCTCGACCTGATGCAGCGCATCATCAGCGCCGTCCGCAGCACCGTCCCCGACCGCGACTTCCGCTACTTCAACGGCCTCCCCACCGCCGAACTCACCGGCCTCGCCTACCGCGGCATCGGCGTCACCCTCTACTCCTCCGCCGTCTTCTGCTTCGCGCCCGAGATCGCCCTCGCCTTCCACCGCGCCCTGACCGGCGGTGACGACGCCACCGTCAACGCCCTCCTCGACGGCTTCTACCGGCCCCTGGTGGAACTGCGCCACCAGGGCCGCGGCTACGCCGTCTCCCTGGTCAAGGCCGGGGTCCGGCTGCGCGGGCTCGACGTCGGCGAGGTGCGCCCGCCGCTGTCCGAGCCCGCGCCCGCGCACCTCAAGGAACTCGCCGAACTCATCGACCGCGGACTCGCCCTGCTCGGCGAGGACTGACATACGGTGACCCGCGACACTCCCCTTCCCCAGGAGCCGAGTTGAGAGCCTCCACCTTCGTCTACCCGTGGGACGTCATCGGCGACCCGGGCGCGGCGGACCGCATCGCCGGCCTCGGCGTGCAGCAGGTCACCCTCGCCTCCGCCTACCACTCCACCCGGGCACTGACCCCCCGCCACCCCGGGCACCGCGTCGTCACCGCCCGCCACGCCGCCGTGCTCTACCCGCCCGACGAGCGCCGCTGGGCAGGGCGCGCCCTGCGGCCGTACACCCAGGACTGGGCGGGCGCCGAGGACGCCTACGGCGAGGCCGCCCGGGCCCTGCGCGCGGCCGGACTGGACGTGCACTCCTGGGTCGTGCTCGCCCACAACTCCCGGCTCGGGGACGAGCATCCCCGGGTGAGCGTGCGCAACGCCTATGGCGACCGTTATCCGTGGGCGCCGTGCGTCGCGCAGCCGGAGGTGCGCGAATACCTCGTCACGCTGGCGGCGGAGGCCGCGGTGCGGCCGGGGACGGGTACGGAGGGCACGGAACTCGAGTCCTGCGGCTGGTACGGCCTCGCGCACCTGCACGCCCACGACAAGACGGGCGGCGTGCCGCTGCCCGGCGCCGCGCAGTACCTGATGTCCCTGTGCTTCTGCCCCGCTTGCGAGGCGGGGTACGCCGGGCTGGGCGCGGACCCGGAGGAACTGCGGGGGGCGGTGCGGGGCGCCCTCGCGCCGGTGTGGGCGGGGGAGTGGTCCCCCGGACCCGACGAGTGGGCCGACGTCGAGAAACTGCTCGGGGCGGACCTCGCGGGGCTGACCATGGCCTGGCGGGGTTCCGTCGCGCGGGACCTGCAGCGGGCCGCGGTGGAGGCGGTACGGGCCGCCGCCGCGCCGGGGTTCCAGGTGCTGCTCCACGCGGACCCGCACGCGCATCGCTGCGGGGCCAACGCCGGGGTCGACCCGGAGTGGGTCCTGGGCCAGGCGGACGGGCTCGTGCTGCCCGGGGCGGACCTGGTCGCGGCCTGCGTGCCGTACGCGCGGCCGGGGACCGTGCTGGCCGCCAACTTCCCCGTGGTCGCCGGGATGGGCGGCAGCCCCGGCACGCTGGCCGCGGACGCGGCCCGGGCGGGGGCCGCCGGGGCGACGGAGCTGCGGCTCTACCACGCGGGGCTCGCGTCCGCGGGGGATCTGGCGGCGGTGCGGGCGTTTTTGGCGGGGGTCGGCTGAGGCGTGTGCCTCCCGCGCGTAGCGCGGTTGGACCGGGGTCGGTGGTTGCGGCCGGTTGCTCGTGTGTGGGTTGCTTTGCGCCTGCGGGCAGCCCGGCGCAGCCGCCCGCAGGCGCAGACAACCCGCAGACACCAACCGGCCGCAAGGGGCACCCGGACCGCAACCACGACGGACCGGGCGCACCCCATTGACGTACCCCGCCCCCCGCTCTACTTTCATCGCGTCGTACTTCATACGTCATATATGAGACGCCATGCGCGAGACCCGAAAGAGCCCCCATGGACCTGCTCGCCGGCACCGCGCCGACGCCGATTCCGTCCCGTACCCAGGTCGTGCTGGAAACGGTCAAGCACGGGATACTCACCGGGCGGCTGAAGCCCGGTCAGGCCCTCGTGGAGGCCGAGCTGGCCGCGCAGTTCGGGGTGTCGAAGACGCCCGTGCGGGAGGCGCTCAAGACGCTCGCCGGCACCGGGCTGGTCGTGATGAGCCAGTACAAGGGCGTGACCGTGCGGACGGTGGACGCGGAGATGGCGCGTCAGGTGTACGACGTGCGTCTGCTGCTGGAGCCGGAGGCGCTGCGCCGTACCGTCACGCACCGCGCCCCGCTGGACGCCGCGCGGGAGGCGCTGTCGCGTGCCGACGAGGCGGGGGACCGGGCCGAACGGTCGCTCGCCAACCGGGAGTTCCACCGGGCGCTGTACACGCCGTGCGGCAACCCCCTGCTGGCCCGGATGCTCGACGACGTGCGGGACCAGGCGGCCCTGGTCTCGGCCGTGGTCTGGCAGGAGACGCCGTCGTGGGAGCAGGAGGCCCGCGAGCACCGGGAGATCCTGGCGCGTGCGCTGGACGGGGACGCGGGCGGCGCGGCGCGGCTGCTCCACGACCACATCGAGGGCTTCGTGGCCCGGGCGTTCCCCGAGGGCCGGGACGGCGGTGACGGGCCGGTCCGCTGAGCCGCGGGCGCGCGCGGGGGTGAGGGGACGGCCCCCCGCGCGCGCCCCCGCCGTAAGCCGCCCCCACCGCATCACGCAGCCAACCGAGTCGAAGGGCTACCGAATGTCATTCGCAGAGCAGTCGTCCGCGCTCGCCGATGTCGTGGCGATCCCGGTGACCCCGTTCGACGCGGACGGTGGCGTGGAGCGCACCGCGTACCGGGCGCTGCTGCGCAGACTGCTCGACAGCGGGGTGCGGACGGTCACGCCGAACGGCAACACCGGGGAGTTCTACGCCCTCGACCCGGCCGAGCGGCGGCTGGTCGTCGAGCTGACGATGGCGGAGGCGGACCCGGACACCCAGGTCGTGGTGGGCGTCGGCCACGACGTGCCGACGGCGGTCGCGGCCGCGCGGCACGCGCGGGACGCCGGGGCGCAGACGGTGATGGTGCACCAGCCGATCCACCCGTATGTGTCGCCGGAGGGCTGGGTGGACTACCACCGCGCCATCGCGGAGGCCGTCCCGGAGACCGCGGTGGTCCCTTACGTCCGCAACCCGCTGCTGGACGGCGGCCCGATCGCGCGCCTCGGCGCGCTGTGCCCGAACGTCGTCGGGGTGAAGTACGCGGTGCCCGACGCCGCCCGCTTCGCGGCGGTGGCGCGGGACGCGGGGCTGGACCGCTTCACCTGGGTCGCCGGTCTCGCCGAGCTGCACGCCCCCGCGTACTGGGCGATGGGCGCGACCGGCTTCACCTCGGGCCTGGTCAACGTCGCGCCCCGGGTGTCACTGGAGATGCTGCGCGCGCTCCGCGACGGCGACTACGCAGCGGCGATGAAGGTGTGGGAGCAGATCAGGGAGTTCGAGGACCTGCGGGCCGAGCAGGGTTCCGCCAACAACGTGTCGGTGGTGAAGGAGGCGCTGGCGGTGCTGGGACTGTGCCGCCGCGAGGTGCGCCCGCCCAGCCGCCTGCTGACCGGGGACCGGCGCGAGCGGGTGGCCGCCCTGCTCGCCGGCTGGGACCTGTGAGCCGGGAGGGGACGGAGGGCCGCCATGAGGAAGCCGGAAGAGCTCCGCAGCCACCAGTGGTTCGGTACCGAGGGCCTGCGCTCGTTCAGCCACCGGGCCCGCACCCGGCAGCTGGGCTACCTGCCCGAGGAGCACCTGGGCAAGCCGGTGATCGCGGTCCTCAACACCTGGAGCGACATCAACCCCTGCCACGTCCACCTCCGCGAGCGGGCCCAGGCGGTCAAGCGCGGGGTGTGGCAGGCGGGCGGCTTCCCCCTGGAGTTCCCCGTCGCGACGCTGTCGGAGACGTACCAGAAGCCGACGCCGATGCTCTACCGCAACCTGCTCGCGATGGAGACCGAGGAGCTGCTGCGCTCCTACCCGGTGGACGGGGCGGTCCTGATGGGCGGTTGCGACAAGTCCACGCCGGCGCTGCTGATGGGCGCCGCGAGCGCCGACCTGCCGGCGGTGTTCGTGCCGGCCGGACCCATGCTGCCCGGGCACTGGCGCACCGAGGTGCTGGGCTCCGGCACCGACATGTGGAAGTACTGGGACGACAAGCGGGCCGGGCTCATCGGCGACTGCGAGATGGCCGAGCTGGAGAGCGGGCTGGCCCGCTCCCCAGGTCACTGCATGACCATGGGCACCGCCTCCACGCTGACCGCGGCGGCCGAGGCGCTGGGGATGACGGTGCCCGGCGCGTCGTCGATCCCCGCCGTCGACTCCGGGCACGACCGCATGGCGGCGGCCTCCGGGATGCGGATCGTCGACCTCGTGCGGGAGGACCTGCGGCCGTCGGCGATCCTCACCCGCGAGGCGTACGAGGACGCGGTGGCCACCGTGCTCGCGCTCGGCGGATCGACCAACGCCGTGATCCACCTGATCGCGATGGCGGGGCGCAGCGGCGTCCCGCTGACCCTGGACGACTTCGACCGCATCGCCCGCACGGTGCCGGTGCTGGCGAACCTCCGGCCGGGCGGCCGGTACCTGATGGAGGACTTCCACTTCGCGGGCGGCCTCCCCGGGTTCCTGACCCGGCTGCGGGACGCCGGCGTCCTGCACCTCGACCGGCCCACCGTCGCGCACAAGACCCTGGGCGAGCAGCTGGCCGGGGCGCTGGTCCACGACGACGACGTGATCCGCCCGCTGGACGCGCCGCTCGCGGCGGAGGGCGGCGTCGCCGTCCTGCGCGGCAACCTGTGCCCGGACGGCGCGGTCGTCAAGCACATCGCGGCCGAGCCGCATCTGCTCGAACACACCGGCCCCGCAGTCGTGTTCGACGACTACCGGACCCTGCAGCGCACCATCGACGACCCGGGCCTCGGCATCACCGAGGACAGCGTCCTGGTGCTGCGCGGTTCCGGTCCGCTCGGCGGACCGGGCATGCCCGAGTACGGGATGCTGCCGCTGCCCGACCACCTCCTGAAGAAGGGGGTGCGAGATATGGTGCGGATCTCCGACGCCCGGATGAGCGGCACGAGTTACGGCGCGTGCGTGCTGCACGTGGCGCCCGAGTCGCACGTGGGCGGTCCGCTCGCCCTGGTCCGCACCGGCGACCTGATCACCCTGGACGTCCCGGCGCGCACCCTGCGCCTGGAGGTCGACGACGCGGAACTGGAACGCCGCCGCGCACAGTGGCAGGCACCGCCGCCCCGCTACGGACGCGGCTACGGCGCGCTGTACCAGGACCAGATCACCCAGGCCGACACCGGCTGCGACTTCCGCTTCCTGGCCCGGCCCGGAGAAGTGCCGGAACCCTACGCGGGCTGACGCCCCGCCTGCGCACCACCCCGTCGGCCGGCCGTCCCCGGCCGGCGGCGGGTCACACCGCCGAGGCGCCCTCGGGGGCCGCGGTCCGGGCCTTGCGGCCCTCGTACCAGAGGGCCGCGCCCGTCACCAGCGCGCCCACGCCCTCCCACACGCCGACGCCGAGGAAGCCGGAGGGGGCCCGGCCGATCACCACGGCGGTGGTGAAGACGGTGAAGGTCAGCAGCCGGAACGGGACAGTCCAGCGGAAGAAGGCCCGCCAGTCGGCGAGGGCCGCCAGGACGTAGTAGACGCCCATGTTGAGCGCCGCCATCGAGGAAGCCGTGAGGAAGACAAGGGTGTAGTCGCCGGCCGCGCGGTGGTCCGGCCGGTGGAAGCCGAGCAGGGACAGCTGTACGGCCGGCGAGACGATCCCGACGATGCCGAGCGCGGCGGCGAGCAGGCCGAAGACGGCCATGGTCCAGCCGGAAAGGGAGCGGGGGAGACGCACCGGTCCTCCAAGTTTGGGGGCGACGGCTGCGGCGCCCCAACTCCCATGATCCTAGGGGATGTTCAGGCCGACCCCCGCCGCACCGGCTCCGTCGGAGGATCACCCCGGCGGGCTCGTCACCGGCGATGCGGGCGAGCAGCAGCCGCACCATCTCGGCGCTGATCCGGTCCCACGGCCGGCGGATCGTGGTCAGCTGCGGCAGCGTGGCCAGCGCTGCCAGTGGCGCAGGGTCGCCATGATCACGGGGCCACTGGACACCCCGGCGGTGTCCAGCGGTTGGCGGGCTACCGGGATCGCCAGGATGACGGGCGGCATCAGCACCCCGTCAGCAGGACGTCGAAGATCGCCTCACGGCCGCGGAAGCGGTACTTCGCCGGCGCGTAGCCGCTGATCGCGGACACCGCCGCCGACAGCAGCGCCCCGAAACCGGCGCAGAACGGGGAGTTGGGCATCCACCCGCCGGTGGACGCCGTCGCGGGACGCGGACAGCGCCGAGAGGTTGTCCACCAGACCCGTGCCCGGGCAGGAAGGTGAACGTCGCGAAGAGCTCGCGGCTGCTCTTCGTCGACGCCACCAGCACCCGCGCCACCGGGAGCGGGCAGTACGCGGCGCCGAGCAGCAGGACGACGGTCGGGACGAGGCCGGCACGGCGTTGGCGCCGGGCCGCCGGTCCCGAGCGGCCGGATCAGAGGCGGCGCGTCGCCAGTGTGAGGCGGTCGCGCGCGTCGAAGAGGGCGTCCTTGATCAGCTGCTCGTGGGCCGGGGTCAGCCGGGCCACCGGCACCGAGCAGCTGATCGCGTCACGTGAGGGCGTGCGGTAGGGGACGGCCACGCCGAAGCAGCGCAGGCCGAGCGTGTTCTCCTCACGGTCCACGGCGTAGCCCTGCTCGCGGATCTGGTGCAGCTCGGCGATCAGCTTCTCGCGGTCGGTGTGGGTGTGCTCGGTGAGCGGCTCCAGCGTCTCCGGCAGCAGCTTGCGGACCTGCTCGTCGGGGTACGTGGCGAGCAGTGCCTTGCCGAGCGAGGTGGAGTGGGCCGGCAGCCGGCGGCCGACCCGGGTGAACGGCCGCAGGTAGTGCGAGGACTGACGGGTCGCCAGGTAGACGACGCTGGTGCCGTCGAGGCGGGCGAGGTGGATGGTCTCGCTGGTGTCGTCCGAGAGCCGGTCCAGGGTCGGGCGGGCCGAGGCCACGACCTCGTCGCCGTCGATGTACGAGGTGCCGACCAGCAGGGCGCGCACGCCGATGCCGTAGCGGGTGCCGGTGGCGTCGGTCTCGATCCAGCCCAGCTCGACGAGCGTGCGCAGCAGCATGTACAGGCTGGACTTGGGGTAGCCGACGGCCTCCTGCACGGCGGCCAGGCTGTGCATGCCGGGCTGCCCGGCGAAGAACTCCAGCAGCTCCACCGTCCGCACCGCGGATTTGACCTGCGCCCCGCCCTCACCTGCAGCCATCTCGGAGGACCCCTCTTGTTCGGCCGGGACCCGCGCAAGTAGGCTCCCGAACAGATTCACAGTTGCGGATGCTGTTCAGCATATCGAACGAAAGGCCTGGAGGTACCCGCGGTGGCCGTACCAGTGTGGAGCGTCGACCCTCGAACCGGGAAGCAGCGGGAGCAGGTCGCCGTCGAAGCCACCGCCGAGGAGGTCGACGCCGCGGTACGCGCCGCCGCCGCGGCGTTCCCGGCGCTCGCCGACCGCGAGGTGCGGGCCCGCCTCCTGCGCACCGCGGCCGACTTCCTCGAGGAGGCCGGCCCCCGCATCCTGGAGGCCGCCGACGCGGAGACCGCCCTCGGTCCCGCCCGCCTCACCGGCGAACTCGGGCGCACCGCCTACCAGCTGAGGGCCTTCGCCGAGATCGTCGAGGAGGGCGCCTTCCTCGACGTCATCATCGACCACGCCGACGCGACGCTCGCCCCGCCCCGGCCGGACCTGCGGCGCTACAAGATCCCGCTCGGCGTCGTGGCCGTCTACTCCGCCAGCAACTTCCCGCTCGCGTTCTCCGTGCCTGGCGGCGACACCGCCAGCGCGCTCGCGGCGGGCTGCCCCGTCGTCGTCAAGGCCCACCCCGACCACCCGGCGACCAGCGAGCTGTGCGCGGACGCGCTGCGCCGTGCCGCCGTCGAGGTCGGGCTGCCCGCCGACGTCGTCTCGGTCGTCCACGGCTTCCAGGCCGGCATCGACCTCATCAAGCACCCGCTGGTCTCCGCCGCGGGGTTCACCGGATCCGTACGGGGCGGCCGCGCCCTCTTCGACGCCGCGGCGGCACGACCCGTGCCGATCCCGTTCCACGGCGAACTCGGCAGCCTCAACCCGGTCGTCATCACGCAGGCCGCGGCCGAGGAGCGCGCCGAGCAGATCGGCGCGGGGCTCGCCGGGTCCGTGACGCTCGGCGTCGGCCAGTTCTGCGTCAAGCCCGGCCTCGTGCTGGCCCCGGCGGGGGAGGCGGGCGACCGCCTCCTCAAGTCCCTGGCGGCCGCGGTGGGCGACGTCGCCCCCGGCACGCTGCTCGACGCCCGCATGCGGGACAACTTCATCGCGGGCGTGCGCGAACTGACCACGCTTCCCGAGGTGGAGGCGCCGGTCGAGCCCGGCGACGGCGGCGAGCACCTGGTGCGCGCCGGCTTCGTCTCCGTCCCGGCCGCCCGGCTCGCGGAGGGCGGCGAACACGACGCGCTGCTGGAGGAGCACTTCGGGCCCGTCACGGTCGTCGCGCGGTACGGAACCGCGGAGGAGGTCGAGGGGGTGCTCGGGCGGCTCCCGGGGAACCTCACGGCGACGGCGCACCTGAGCGAGGCCGAGGCGTCCGGCGGCGACGGGGACGCCGCCTCCGGCGCGGAACTGCTGCGCCGGCTCACCCCGCTGGCGGGGCGCGTCGTGGTGAACGGCTGGCCCACCGGCGTCGCGGTGGCCCCGGCCATGCACCACGGGGGGCCGTACCCGGCGACGACCTCGACGTCCACGTCGGTCGGCGGTACCGCGATCGAGCGGTGGCTGCGGCCCGTCGTCTACCAGGACGCGCCGGAGGGGTTGCTGCCGGCGGAGCTGCGCGACGGCAATCCGTTGGGGTTGCCGCGGCGGTTCAACGGGCGCCGCGAAGCCTGAGGCTTGCGCCTTCCGCGCCGGGTGGGGTGTGGTTGCGGTCCGTCGTTGTGCGCGGGTTGTCTGCGCCTGCGGCGGGCCGTTTCCCCGCCCGCCCTATGCGCGGGCGGCTGACCACGAACCGTGCGAGGCCCGCACCAACCGCGCCGGATGGGGGTCCCCCCGGCCGAAGGCTGGGGGAGGGAGGGCGGGCGGGGGATGCCCGCCGCAGGCGCAAAACAACCCGCACACGACAACCCACCGCACCCAGACCCCCCCGCAGGGCTAGCGCACAGGCGTGAAGTCGCGCGCCCCGATGAACTCGGGCCGCCGCACAGGCGCCGCGAACGGCTCGACGGCCGTGTTCTCCACGCTGTTGAAGACGATGAAGACGTTGCTGCGCGGGTACGGCGTGATGTTGTCCCCCGAGCCGTGCATGCAGTTGCAGTCGAACCAGACCGCGGACCCGGGCTGCCCGGTGAAGAGCCGGATCCCGTGCCGGCCCGCCAGTTCCGTCAGGGCCGCGTTTGAGGGCGTGCCCGCGTCCTGCATCTGGAGGGACTTCTTGTAGTTGTCCTCCGGCGTCGCGCCCGCGCAGCCCAGGAACGTCCGGTGCGAGCCCGGCATGATCATCAGGCCGCCGTTGGTGTCGTGGTTCTCGGTCAGCGCGATGGAGACCGAGACCGCGCGCATACGGGGCAGTCCGTCCTCGGCGTGCCAGGTCTCGAAGTCGGAGTGCCAGTAGAAGCCGGAGGCGCCGAAGCCCGGCTTGACGTTGATCCGGCTCTGGTGGACGTAGACGTCGGAGCCGAGGATCTGCCGGGCGCGGCCTACGACGCGGGGGTCGCGGACCAGTTCGGCGAAGACCGGGCTGATCTTGTGGACCTCGAAGACCGAGCGGATGTCCTGGGACTTCGCCTCCACGATGGACCGCTCGTCCGCGCGCACGGCCGGGTCGGCGCACAACCGCTCCAGCTCGGCGTGGTAGCGGGCCACGTCCCCGGGGCCGATGAGCGCGTCGACGGGCAGGAAGCCGTCGCGGTCGAAGTCGCCGAGCTCGGACGGCTGGAGCGGGCCGCTCGTGTCGGGTCCGCCCCAGACGACCGGGTCCTGGCGCGGGGTCAGCACCTCGGCGGTGCCGCGGGTGGGGTAGAGGTCGGTGGTGGGGCCGGTCGTCGTCGCGGTGGTCATCGCTGGTCACGCTCCCTCGGTGAGCAGGGGGTAGACGCCGTTCTCGTCGTGCACCTCGCGCCCGGTGACGGGCGGGTTGAAGACGCAGACGAAGCGCAGGTCGGTCTCGGGGCGCATGGTGTGCCGTTCGTGGCCGTCGAGCAGGTAGAGCGTGCCGGGGGAGATCCGGTGCCTCTCGCCGGTCTCGTCGTCGGTCAGCTCGCCCTCGCCCTCGACGCACAGCACCGCCTCGACGTGGTTGGCGTACCACATGGAGGTCTCTGTCCCCGCGTACATCACGGTCTCGTGCAGTGAGAAGCCCACGCGGTCGTCGGCGAGGATGATGCGCTTGCTGCGCCAGGTGCCGGTCTCGGCGGTGACATCCCGTTCGGTGCCCTCGATGTCCTTCAGGGTTCGCACGATCACGGTGGGACGGTTCCTCTCGTCAGGCGGTCTCGCGGACGGAGCGGGCGAGGGTGCGCAGCCCCTCGTCGAGCTCTTCGGAGGTGATGGTCAGGGCGGGCAGCAGTTTGACGACCTCGCCGCGGGGGCCGGAGGTCTCCAGCAGGAGGCCCAGTTCGAAGGCGCGGGCGCAGACCCGGGAGGCCCGGCCGGGGTCGGTGAACTCCAGGCCCCAGACCAGGCCGCGGCCCCGGTAGCGGGCGCCGGAGCGCGGATGCTCGGCGCATATCTCGCGCAGGACCGCCTCGGCCTGCTCACCGCGCTTGAGGGTCTGCTTCTCCATGCTCCCGCCGTCCGCCCAGTAGGTGTCGAGGGCGGCGGTGGCGGTGACGAAGGCGGGGTTGTGGCCGCGGAAGGTGCCGTTGTGCTCGCCGGGCTCCCAGATGTCCAGTTCGGGGCGGAAGAGCGTCAGCGACATCGGCATGCCGTAGCCGCCGATCGACTTGGAGAGGGTCACGATGTCCGGCACGATGCCCGCCTCCTCGAAGGAGAAGAACGGGCCGGTGCGGCCGCAGCCCATCTGGATGTCGTCGACGATCAGCAGCATGTCGCGGCGCCGGCACAGGTCGGCCAGGCCGCGCAGCCACTCGGGACGGGCGACGTTGATGCCGCCCTCGCCCTGGATCGTCTCGACGATCACCGCGGCGGGCTGGTTGAGACCGGACCCCTGGTCCTCCAGCAGCCGCTCGAACCACAGGAAGTCCGGGACGCGGCCGTCGAGGTAGTTGTCGAAGGGCATCGGGGTGCCGTGCACCAGGGGGACGCCGGCGCCGGCCCGCTTCATCGAGTTGCCGGTGACGGCGAGCGCGCCCAGCGACATGCCGTGGAAGGCGTTGGTGAAGGACACCACGGACTCACGGCCCTTGACCTTGCGGGCCAGCTTCAGCGCCGCCTCGACGGCGTTGGTGCCGGTCGGTCCCGGGAACATCACCCTGTGGTCCATGTCGCGCGGGCGCAGGACGACGTCCTGGAAGCGTTCCAGGAAGGCGCGCTTGGCGGTGGTGCTCATGTCCAGGCTGTGCGTGATGCCGTCGCGCTCCAGGTAGTCGAGCAGGGCGCGTTTGAGTACGGGGTTGTTGTGCCCGTAGTTGAGGGCGCCGGCGCCGGAGAAGAAGTCGAGGTAGTCGTGGCCGTCCTCGTCGAAGATGCGGCTGCCCTGCGCGCGGTCGAAGACGGCGGGCCAGCCGCGGCAGTAGCTGCGGACCTCGGACTCGAGGGTCTCGAAGACGGACGTGGCGGGCGGGGTGATGGTCACCGTGCATTCCTTCTGTGGGGGAGGAGGAGTCGGGCGGGGACGGCCGGGTCAGACGAGGGGCCCGATGCGGTACAGGACTTCGGGCCGGTGGTCGTCGGGGAACAGCGCCGTGTCGAAGAGCACCCCGCGCTCGGTCCGCGCTCCGTGGCGGGCGGCGAAGGACGTGAACAGGCGGTGCGAGGCCTCGTTGTCCGGGGTGATCGTGGTCTCGACCTCGCGGACGCCGGCCGCGGCGGCCCGTTGTGCGAGGTCGTCGAGCATCGTGGCCGCGAGCCCCCGGCCGCGGTGCGCCTCGTCCACGGCGACCTGCCAGACGACGAGGGTTCGGGGGCGCTCGGGGCGGACGTAGCCGGTCACGAAGCCGATCGGTTCGCCGTGCGCCGTACGCGCCACCACGGAGGTGCCGGCGAAGTCCCGGCACCACAGCAGATAGCTGTACGGGGAGTTCAGGTCCAGGGTCCGTGAATCACGGGCGATGCGCCACAGTGCGGCGCCGTCCTCGATTCCCGGGGTGTCGAGCAGCAATTCCCTAGCGGCGGTCATGCGGAGACAACGTAGCGGGAGGAATTCCGAATTGCATGCCGCGTGGGCCTTGTGGCGTGTGGGCGCCACTGATATCAGGCGCGCGGAGGCAGCCGGGATGGGTTCCTTTGCCCGGACATTTCGGGGTGGAAGGGTGGTGTTGTGGGCTCGGTCACATCCTCGAAATCATCACGCGGTGTCGATGAAATCTTGGCGTTTGAAGCGGTGATCCCGGGGCAGGAGTGGAATGCGGAATACCTTCGGTGTTGCGCTGGACAATTACTCGGAATTTCCCCGCCGTCAAGCCGGTGTGGAATTCCGGATGCCGTATGCAAAGGGGCCGTCCCCGCCGTTCGCGACGGCGGGGACGGCCCCTGGGGAATGCGGTGCGGTCAGACCCGCCAGGCGGCCTCGGCCGCCGCCACCGCCGGCTCGGGGTCCGCCTCCAGGGCGCCGGCCAGCGTGCGCAGCGTACGGACGACCACGGCGGGGTCGGCGTCCCGGCCGTAGTGGTTGACCCGGATCATCTCCTTGGCCAGTGCCCCGCCGCCGGCGACCAGCGGGAGCCCCGGCTCCAGGGCCAGGGCGCGGGCGACCAGCCCGTCGGCGGCGACGCCGTCCAGGGTGCGCAGCGTCGTCGCGACCGGCGCGGCGTCCGCGTCCCGGTACACGTACGGCTCGACGGCGGCCAGCGCGGCCGCACCCGCCCGGGTCGCCGCCGCGGCGGCGCGGTGCCGGGCGATCACCGTGTCGAGTCCGGCCTCCTCGATCCGCTCCAGGCAGGCCTCCAGCGCCAGCATCTCCAACTGCGCGGGAGCGTGCGGCAGTGCCCTGCGCCCGGCGTCGATCCAGCGGTCCTTCCAGTCCAGCAACGACAGGTACGAACGGCGCGGCGCCGCGGGGTTGTCCGCCAGGCGCCGCCACGCCCGCTCGCTCACCGACACCGCCGACACCCCGGCGGGCCCGCCCATCGCCTTCTGGGCGCCGATCACGCACAGGTCCACGCCCCACGCGTCCACCAGCAGCGGCTCGGCCGCCACCGAGGCGACCGCGTCGACCATGAACAGCGCCCCGTGCGCCCGGACCACCTCGCCGATCTCCGCCACCGGGTTGGTGTTGCCGGTGGCGGCCTCCGCGTGCACCAGCGACACGAAGTCGATCTCCGGGCGGGCGGCCAGCGCCCGCTCGACGTCCCGCGCGCTCGCGGCGGCGTGGAAGGGCACCTCCAGGTCGACCACGGTGGCGCCCGCGTCCCGCAGCCAGTTGCCGAAGGTCTGGCCGTACGGCCCGGTCACCACGTTCAGCGCCGTCGAACCCGGCCGCGCCCCGCCGCGGATGCAGCCCTCCAGCGGCAGCAGGGCCTCGCCCTGCGTGATCACGACGTCCTGCTCCGTGTGCAGCAGCGCGGCGACTCTCCGCTCGATCGCGGCGAAGCGCTCGGCGGTCAGCGGGGGCAGGTCGAGCAGGGGGTGGGACACGGTGGCGCCGCTTCCTTCGTCGAGGGGGTGTACGGCCCGAGGGTATCCGGCGGCTCGTAGAGTGCTGACATGGCTGTTCGCGAGGCGTCGCAGGCGCTCCACATCAAGGGCCGCATCCTGGCCGGGCCGCAGGACGTCCGGGACGAGCTCTGGGTGGTCGGCGGGCGCGTCACCTATGAGCGTCCCGCCGGTCTCCGCGACCTCACCACCGTCGAGGGCTGGGCCCTGCCCGGGCTGGTCGACGCCCACTGCCACGTCGGCCTCGACCAGCACGGCCCCGTCGACCCGGGCACGTCCGAGAAGCAGGCGCTCACCGACCGGGACACGGGCACCCTGCTGCTCCGCGACGCGGGTTCGCCCTCCGACACGCGGTGGATCGACGACCGCGAGGACCTCCCGCGGATCATCCGGGCCGGTCGGCACATCGCCCGCACCCGCCGCTACATCCGCAACTACGCCTGGGAGATCGAGCCCGAGGACCTGGTCGCCTACGTCCGCCGGGAGGCCCGGCGCGGGGATGGCTGGGTCAAGCTGGTCGGCGACTGGATCGACCGCGACGCCGGCGACCTCACCGCCTGCTGGCCGCGCGGCGCCGTCGAGGCCGCCATCGCCGCCGCCCACGAGGAGGGCGCCCGCGTCACCGCCCACTGCTTCGCCGAGGACTCCCTGCGGGACCTGGTCGAGGCGGGCATCGACTGCGTCGAGCACGCCACCGGGCTCACCGAGGACACCATCCCGCTGTTCGCGGAGCACGGCGTGGCCATCGTCCCCACCCTGGTCAACATCGCGACCTTCCCGGACCTCGCGAACGGCGGCCAGGCCAGGTTCCCGCGCTGGGCGGACCACATGCGCCGGCTCCACGCCCGCCGCTACGACACAGTCCGCGCGGCCCACGACGCCGGTATCCGGATCTTCACCGGCACCGACGCGGGCGGCTCCCTCGCCCACGGGCTCGTCGCCGCGGAGGTCGCCGAGCTGGTCACCGCGGGCCTGCCCGCCCTCGACGCGCTCTCCGCCGCCACCTGGTCGGCCCGCGAGTGGCTCGGCCGCGACGGCCTCACGGAGGGAGCCTCCGCCGACCTGGTCGTCTATCCGGAGGACCCCCGGGCCGACGTCCGCGTGCTGACCGCGCCCCGGCGCATCGTGCTGCGCGGTCGCGTGGTGGGGTGAGGCATGGGCCACCGCATGCCTCCGCGCGCCCTTCCCGGGTCCCAACCGCCGCGGGGCTAAGGACTCCTGGCGGAGTTCCTCGCCTGGGCTTGGGACAACTACGAGGAGGAGGCCGAGGCGGGCGTCGCCGAGAGCATCGAGAAGGACTTCGAACTCCTCGACCGGTTCCGCGCGAGCGAGCCCGCCGCGCCGGGTGGCGCCGACGGCCCGGGCGCCCTCCCCGTCGCAGGCGGCATCGTGGTCGAGGACCCGCGCGACGTCGACCCCCGATCCTCGTGCTCGGTCCCGGGGAGGTCAGGGAGGCCGCGAGGTTCCTCGACGGGGGTGCCCTTCGACGCGCTGTGGGCATCCGGCGGGACGGCGGTCACGGCCGGTTTCCGGGGACGGGACGAAGCCCGGGTCCGTGACGAGGTCGTGAGGCCCCTGCACGAGGGGCTGCGGACCCTCCGCACCCGCGCCGCGGCCGAGGAGCACACAGTAGTGAAGTGCTCCTGGTTCTGAGCCCCGAATGATCCCAACGCCCCAATTCGGGTGATCCTGGGCGGGTTCGCCCCGTCCGTCCCCGCTCTGCGTGCTGCCATCGGTCCTACCGGAATCCGCAACGGGACGGGGAACGACCATGACCAGGCAGGGACCGCAGAAGTACCCGGGCGCCTCGCGAAGGTACTGGTACCAGGACGACTACGGCGGCGACGCGATGGAGGTCAACGCCCTCGTGCTGCACACCACCGAGGGCCGCAGCGTGCCGACGTACGGGGGCGGCGGCAGCGCGCCCAACCTGACGGCGAAACCGGACTTCGAGGACGAGAAGCTGGTCTGGTACCAGCACTTCGACATCGACATCTCCTCGCGCGCCCTGGTCAACCGGCCCGGCGGGGTGGAGACCAACACCCTCAACGTGTGCCAGGTGGAGCTTGTGGGCACCTGCGACCCCGAGCGGCACGAGGACTGGGGCACCGCCAACCGGCACATCTACTGGCCCAAGGCCCCGCAGTGGGCGCTGCGCGAACTCGCCGAGTTCCTCGCCTGGATGCACACCCACCACGGAGTGCCCCTGAAGGGGCCGAAGCTCTGGCTGCCCTACCCCCGCTCGTACGGGAACGCGGGCGGCCAGCGGATGACCGGGCGGGAGTGGAACGCCTTCCGCGGGGTCTGCGGCCATCAGCACGTGCCGGAGAACTGCGTGCACCCCGACACCCCGGTGCTCCGGGCCGACCTGAGCTGGGCGCGGGCGGCCGAACTGGCCGTCGGGGACGAGATCGCCTGCTTCGACGAGGAGGACGCCGAGGCCGCCGGGGGCGGGCAGGGGCGACGCCGGCTCCGCCGCGGGGTGGTCACCCGCAACGACCCCGCGCGCAAGGACTCGTACCGGGTGGCGACGGCTCGGGGCGAGGTCGTCGCGACGGCCGACCATCCGTGGCTGGTGCGGCTGCCGCACGGCGACGCGTGGGTGACCAGCCGTGAACTGACCCCGTTCAAGCACCGGATCGTCACCGTCGCCGACCGGCAGGGCGCCCCCGCGGGCGCCTGGGAGGGCGCCGTCGTCGCCGAGGTCACCGGCGAGGCGGAGGTGCTCGCGGTCGAGCCCCTGGGGGAACAGCCGATCGCCTCGCTGTCGACCTCGGCCCGTACCTACGTGGCGCGCGGGCTGCTGTGCCACAACTCCCACGGGGACCCCGGCGCGCTCGACTTCGCCAAGCTGCTCGAATACGCACGATCGCAGGTGTGACGCACGGGAACGCGTGTGCCGCAGGTTTCGAATACGGGGACGAAAACCACCCTTTGGAGTGAACCGGGCCCAGGCGGGTGCCGGTTCACTCTCCGTACGTAAATCATTACGGGGTCGAGGTCGCCCCGGCGAGCGCGCTGTCCCCTTCAGCGGCGCCGCGGCGACTCCATGACCATTTGGGGGTTTTCCACTGTGTCCAGCTCTCCCTTCAGCATGCCCGCGCGCCGTCCCGCCGCCGCGCTGGGGGCCGCCGTCGCGCTGACGGCGGGCGCCCTCGCGCTGGGGCCCGCGACCCCGGCCGCCGCGACCGGGGGGACCCACGGCTCGTCCGGCAAGGCCGGCGCGGTCGTCCTGCGGACCGGCCTGGACGTCTCGCTGCTCCGCAAGTCCGTCGACGTGCCGCTGAACCTGACGCTCAACGAGGTCCACGCACCGGCGAGCGCCGACGAGACCGCACTGACCGCCACCCTCGACGGGGTCGACCGCGGCAGGCCGTTCAGCGTTCTGCGCGCCGACGTCGCCACCGCCCGGGCCACCGTCGACCGCCACAAGGCGGAGGGCTACGCCAAGCTCGTCAAGGCGCGCGTCAACCTGCCCGGACTGCCGCTCCTCGGGCTCGTCAAGGCCGACCTGATCTCCGCCCGCGCCACGTGCGCGGCCGGTCGCAAGCCGGTCGCCGACGTCGAGATGCCCGGCCACGTCGTCGTCCTCGGCAAGCGCGTCGCCGTCTCGGCCGGCGGCACGACTCTGGTGAAGGTGCCCGGTGTGGGCGAGGTCCGCCTCGACCTCGCCAAGAAGACCGTCACCTCGCGCAGCGCCGCGGCCACCGCACTGGAACTGTCGGTGGAGGTGAACCCGCTCAAGCTCGGCGTCGCCGAGGTGAGCGGCACCGTCACCCTCGCCGGGGCCACCTGCGAGACCCCCCGCCGCGGCGGGCACGGTGGCGGCGGTGGTGGACACCACGGCGGCGGTGGCAACGGCGGCGGCGGCAACGGCGGCGAGGACTCCGGTGGAGGCGGCGAGGAGCCGCAGACCGGGGGCGAGTCCGAGCAGCCCTCGCAGTCCGCGGAGCCCACGCCGTCGTCCGAGCCCTCCGAGTCCGCGCGCGCCGAGCAGTCCCCGCAGGCCGCGCCCGCGGCGACCGGCGACCTCGCCGAGACCGGCAGCAGCTCCATGACCCCGTACCTCGCGGGCGGTTCGGTGCTGCTGTTCGCCGCCGGATTCCTCGTGATCCGCAAGACCCGCCGCAGGCCGGCGGCCGAGAGCGCCCGGGACTGACGACCCCGGGTCGACCCCAGGGGGCGGACCAGGGGTGAGGGGGGAAGTGGAGGGCGGCTGAGTGTCCGGAGCCGTCCTCCACGCGTTCTCCGCCGCCGCCCCGCGCCCCTCGCGCCGGTCTGCGAGCGTCTGAAAAGGGTACTTTCCACTACCCTGTTGGGAGTGTTCGCGCGCCCGTCGCGGACGGGGCCGGGGGGTCGCATGTTCGGGGGACGGTACGAATTACGGGCCCTGCTCGGCTCCGGCGGCATGGCTCGGGTCCACCTCGCGTACGACACCCGGCTCGGCCGGACCGTGGCCGTCAAGACGCTTCTGCCGGAGCTGGCCCGCGACCCCGAGGCACGGCGCCGCTTCGCCCGCGAGGCCCGTGCCGCGGCCGCGCTCAACCACCCCGGCATCGTCACCGTCCACGACCAGGACGAGGTGACCACGGACGACGCGGTCGTGCCGTACCTGGTGATGGAGCACATCGAGGGCCGCACCCTGGCCGAACTCGCCCGCGAACAGGCCCCGATGGAGATCGAGCGGGCCGTCCGCACCACCTGCGAGATCCTGGACGCACTCGCCCACGCCCACGCCCGCGGCCTCGTCCACCGCGACGTGAAGCCCTCCAACGTCCTGATCACCACCGGAGGCGCGGTCAAGGTCGCCGACTTCGGCATCGCCCGGGTCGTCCACTCGCTGTCCCGCATCACCGGCACCGGCTCCGCCATCGGCACCCCCGGCTACATGGCCCCCGAGCAGTGCGCCGGCGACTCCGTCGACGCCCGCAGCGACGTGTACGCGGTCGCCTGCATGCTCACCGAACTCCTCACCGGCACCGTCCCCTTCGCCGGGGCCACCCCGCTGTCGGTGATGTACGCCCACGTCCACCAGACGCCGGTGCCGCCCTCCGCGCGCAATCCGCTGGTGCCGCCCGAACTCGACGCGATCGTGCTCGGCGCGCTGTCGAAGAACCCGGCACTGCGCCCGCGCAGCGCCGCGGAGATGCGGAACGCCCTGAGCGGCTGGCTGGCCTCGCGGACCCCTCCCACGGGCCCGCCGGCCCTGCCCCCGCCGCCCGCGCGGCCCCCCGCCGTGCCCCACCCGGCGTACAACCCGCCCTCGTTCGGCCCGCCGTCCTACCCCACCCGGCCCGCCTGGGACACCCCCGTCCCGGGGCCCCGGCGCCGCCGCGGGGGCGTGGTGGCCGCGGTGACCGCGGCCGTCGTGGCCCTCCTGGTCACCGTGACGGTCCTCGTGGACCCCTTCGGCGACGATCCGAAGAAGCCCGTCAGCCGCACCGCCCAGGACCTGATCGCCGCCCGCAGGCCGACCGGCGGCTACAACGGCGCCCTCACCGGCGCCGTCAACCCGTCGACCGCCGGGGGCGGCACCCTCAGGCTCATCTCCGCCCATGCCCCCGACTCCCTCGACCCGGCCCGCACCTACTCCCCGATCGTGTGGAACCTCGGCCGCCTCTACCTGCGCAAACTCGTCGACTTCGCCCCGCAGCCCGGCGCCGCGGGCACCCGCCTCGCTCCCGACCTCGCCACCAGCACCGGCAGCATCTCCGACGGCGGCCGCACCTACACGTACACCCTCAAGGAGGGCGTCACCTTCGAGGACGGCACGCCGATCACCTCCCGTGACGTCAAGTACGGCATCGAGCGCACCTTCGCCAGGGACCTCTACCCGGGCGGCCCCACCCACCTGCGCGACCTGCTCGACCAAGGGCAGGACTACACCGGCCCCTACAAGGACACCGACCCCGACGGGCTCGGCCTCAAGAGCGTCGAGACCCCCGACGCCCGCACGATCGTCTTCCACCTCGACGCACCCTTCGCGGACTTCCCCCACGTCCTGGCGCTGCCCATGTCCTCGCCCGTCCCGAAGGCGAAGGACACCAAGGAGCACTACCAGGACCAGCCGGTCGCCAGCGGCCCCTACCGCATCGCCTCCTACGACGCCGCCGCCGGGCTGCGCCTGGTGCGCAACGACAAGTGGGACCCGGCGACCGACGCGATACGCACCGCCCTGCCCGACGAGGTGGAGCTCACCATCGCCGCGGACGCGGCCGCCGTGGACACCGCCCTGATGAACGGCACCGCCGACCTCGACCTCGCCCAGACCGGTCTCCAGGAGGCCACCAGGACCCGGGTCCTCGCCGACGACTCGCTCACGTCCCGCGTGGACCTCGTGCAGACCGGCGCCGTCCGCTACTTCTCCCTGCAGACGGCCGTCGCGCCCCTGGACGACTACCGCTGCCGCTGGGCCGTCCAGTACGCCACCGACCGCAGCCTGCTGCGCAACGCCCTGGGCGGCCAGGACGCGGGCGACGTCGCCGGCGGCATGCTGCCGCCGACCATCGGCGGCCATGACCGGCACCTCGACACCTATGGCACCGTGAGCGGCGGCTCCTACCCCGAACAGGCCCGGCGCTTCCTCGGCGAATGCGGCCGCGCCAAGGGGTTCAGCACGGTCGTCGCCGTGTCCGGCAGCGACCCGGCCGCCCGCAAGGTCGCGCAGTCCCTGGCCGGCCAGCTCGCCGAGGTGGGCATCAAGGCGACCGTGCAGACACCCGACGCCGCCGACTTCTACGCCGCCCTCACCGACCAGCAGCAGATCAAGGACAAGGGCTGGGGCATCGTCTTGACCACCTGGCAGTCCGACTGGCCCTCCCCGGCCGGATTCCTGCGCCCGCTGCTGCTGCCGGACAGCCCCAGTAACTACGCGGGCCTGGACGACCGGGAGATCAACTCCCTGATGAACGAGGCCGACTCCGAGCCCAGCCGCAACGCCGCGGACAACCTCTGGCGCACCGTCGACTCCACCGCCCAGGACCGCGGCACGCTGCTGCCCTTCCTCTACGACCGCCGCCTCAACTACCGCTCCGACCGCCTGACCAACGCCTACGTCCACCCGGCCCTGGGCGGCCTCGACATCCAGGCCCTGGGGGTCAAGGGCTGAGCCGGGGTGGACCCGCTCCCTGGGCTCGCCCGGCGGCTCCGCGTCAGCCGTCGAGCGCCTTCGACAGCGCGGTCGCGAAGCGGTCGGTCGTGGCGGGGTCGCGGACGGCGATGCGGAGCCAGTCGGGGGAGAGCCCGGGGAAGGTGTCGGCGCGGCGGACGGCGAAGCCGAGTTCGCGCAGGCGGGCGCGGACGGAGGCCGCGCCCGGCAGGCGCAGCAGGACGAAGGGGCCGCGGGCCGGGCCGGCGACCTCGACGTCGGCGAACTCGGCGAGCCGGCGCAGCAGGTGCTCGCGGTCGGCGGCGGTCCGGCGGGCCGCCTCCTCGGCCTCCGCCAGGGCCGCGGGGGCGCAGCAGGCCTCGGCGGCGGTGAGGCCGGGCGCCGAGACCGCCCACAGGGGCTGGGCGCGGCGCAGCGCCGCCACGCGCTCGGGGTCGCCGAGGACGTAGCCGACCCGCAGGCCCGCCAAGCCCCAGGTCTTGGTGAGGCTGCGCAGCACCACCAGGCCGGGCAGGTCGCGGCGGGCGGCGACGCTCTCGGGCTCGCCGGGCACCGCGTCCATGAACGCCTCGTCGACGACGAGGGTGCGGCCCGGCCGGGCCAGGCGGGCGAGGTCCGCCGCGGGATGCAGTACGGAGGTGGGGTTGGTCGGGTTGCCGACGACCACCAGGTCGGCGGCCTCGGGTACCGCCCACGGATCGAGGCGGAAGCCGTCCGCCGCCCGCAGCACGACGCGGTGCACAGGATGCCCGGCGTCGCGCAGGGCCGCCTCCGGCTCCGTGAACTGCGGGTGGACGACGACCGCGTGGCGGGCCCGGGTGGTGCGGGCCAGCAGGACGAACGCCTCCGCGGCACCCGCCGTGAGCAGCACCTCCTCGGCCGGGCGGCCGTGGCGGGCGGCGACGGCCCGGTGCGCGGCGCGGTCGTCCGGGTAGCCGGCCAGCCCGTCGAGGGTGGCCGCGAGGCGTTCCCTGAGCCATGGCGGGGGTGTGCCGGCGCGCACGTTGACGGCCAGATCGGTGAGGTCGCCGCCGCCGTCGCGGACCTCGGCGTCGCCGTGGTGCCGCAGATCGTGCTCGCCGTCACCGTCGCCGGGCTCCGGCCGCCCGCCGCCGTCGCGCGCCGGCGCGTGCCGCACCTCGACCTCGGGGCGCGCCTCTGCCCAGCCCTCCGCCTGCTGCGCGACCCGCTCCTCCAGGGCCGCGTCCGCCGGGAAGCCGGTCAGCACCACGATCCGCCGGGCACCGAGCCGCGCGCAGCGTTCCAGGCCCGCGGGGACGTCCGGCGCCGCCGTCGTCAGGAAGGCGCTCTCCACGCCCGCGTAGCCCCGGCCCTCCCACAACAGCCGTGCGGAGCGGGCCACTTCGGCGTTGTCCGCGGCCTCGGGGGAGCCGGCGCCGACCAGCAGCACCATCGTCGCCGCCCGGTCCAGGGGCGTACGGCGGCCGCCGCCGAGCGCGGCGTCGACGCGCCGCTCCAGCACGTCCTCGGGCCGGTTGATCACGGTGCCGTCTCCTCCGTCGTGCCGTGCGTGCCGTGCTCGGGTGTACGGTGCCGGGCCACCGCCGCGGTCGCCCTCGCCGTACCGCCCCCGGGGGCGGACTTCCTCTTCGGTACCAGCAGTTCGCCGCCGGGCGCGGCGGCCAGCGCCGCCGCCTCCGCCACGGAGGGTGTGCCGACCGCGGCCAGCGCCGCGCCCGAGGGGCTCGGCACGTCGACCGCCGCCAGCGTACGCGCGTCGTACGTCACCAGGGGAACGCCCAGCCGCTCGGCCGCCGTGACGAGGCCCGGCTCCCCGGCCTTGCCGTCGACGGTCGCCAGCGCCGTGACGGACGCCTCCGGAAGTCCGGCCTCGGCGAGCACGGACCGTACGAGCGCGAGCACTTCGGCCCCCGTCACACCGCGGGCCGCGCCCACACCGACGACGACGCTCACGAGGGCGCGCCCGCCCCGCCCGCGCAGGAGGCGACGAACCGCCGCGCCAGGGACGGCTCCGCCGCCCAGTGGACGTGCAGGTACGACGCGTGGACGCCGCCCCGCACGAAGCCCTCCACGCGCCGCTCCGGCCGTGTCAGGCCCCAGGCGGGGGTGGCGCCGGCGGCGGGTTCCACGACCGTGCGGTGGAACTCGTGGCCGCGCACCCGGGTCCCGGCGGCCGCCAGCGCGTTGTCGGCGATCGCGACCGCCTCGCGGTAGCCCAGCGTGAGCCGGTCCGACATGCGGGCTGTGGTGTCCAGCACCCCGCACATGGGACGTCCGTCCAGTTCCCGCCCGAGGTAGAGCAGGCCCGCGCACTCCGCGGTCACGGGACCGGCGAAGGCTCCGACGGCCTCCCGCAGCGGTTCGTTGGCGGACAGTTCGTGGGCGTACATCTCGGGGAAGCCGCCGCCGATGACCAGCCCCTCGGCACCGGACGGCAGCCGCTCGTCCCGCAGCGGGTCGAAGGTGACGACCTCCGCTCCCGCCGCGTCGAGCAGTTCGAGGTGCTCGGCGTACGAGAAGGTGAACGCCGCCCCGCCCGCCACCGCGATCACCGGCCGGGTGCCCGGCGCGGCCGCGCCGGCGGCCGCCTCCCGAGGGTCCCAGGGCTCGTCCGCGAGCGGGGGAGCGCTGCGTGCCAGGGCCAGCAGCGCCTCCATGTCGCAGCCCTCGCGCACCCGGGCGGCCAGCGCCCGCACCGCGTCGACGGCGTCCGCGCGCCGCTCCGCGACCGGGACGAGGCCCAGGTGCCGGGAGGGCGTGCCGACCGTGGTGTCGCGCCGCAGCGCGCCCAGCACGGGCACGCCCGCCCCGTCGAGGGCGTCGCGCAGCAGTTCCTCGTGCCGGTCGGAGCCGACCTTGTTGAGGATGACGCCGGCGACCCGCACCCGCGGGTCCCAGGAGGCGAAGCCGTGCACCAGCGCCGCCACCGAACGGGACTGCGACGAGGCGTCCACCACCAGCACCACCGGCGCCCGCAGCAGCTTCGCCACATGCGCGGTGGAGGCCAGCTCACCCATTCCCGAGGCGCCGTCGAAGAGCCCCATCACGCCCTCCACGACCGCCAGGTCGGCCCCCCGTGCCCCGTGCAGGAACAGCGGCGCGATCCGCTCCGGGCCGCACATGTACGCGTCCAGGTTGCGGCCCGGACGGCCGGTGGCCAGGGCGTGGTAGCCGGGGTCGATGTAGTCGGGGCCCACCTTGTGCGGGGAGACCGCGAGCCCGGCCTCCGCGAAGGCGGCCATCAGACCCGTGGCGACGGTGGTCTTGCCGCTCCCCGAGGCGGGGGCCGCGACGACGAGCCTGGCTACCACTCGATGCCCTTCTGGCCCTTCTGGCCGGCGTCCATCGGATGCTTGACCTTGCCCATCTCGGTGACCAGGTCCGCGAAGTCCAGCAGGGGCTGCGGGGCGTTGCGGCCGGTGATGACGACGTGCTGCGTGCCGGGCCGGTCGCGCAGGACCGAGACCACCTCGTCGGTGTCGATCCATCCCCAGTGCAGCGGGTAGGCGAACTCGTCGAGCACGTACAGCCGGTAGGTCTCGGCCGCCAGGTCGCGCTTGACCTGCTCCCAGCCCTCGCGGGCGGCGTCCTCGCTCTCGGTGATGTCCCGCTGCACCCAGGACCAGCCCTCGCCCATCTTGTGCCAGGCGACACTGCCGCCCTCGCCGGAGGCGCCGAGCACGCGCAGCGCCCGTTCCTCCCCGACCTTCCACTTGGCGGACTTGACGAACTGGAACACCCCGACCGGCCAGCCCTGGTTCCACGCCCGCAGCGCCAGCCCGAAGGCGGCCGTCGACTTCCCCTTGCCGGTGCCGGTGTGCACCATCACCAGCGGCCGGTTGCGGCGCTGACGGGTCGTCAGGCCGTCCTGCGGCACGACGCTCGGCTGTCCCTGTGGCATTACGCGGCCCTCCGTACATCCCGTACCAGTGCCGCGACGCTGTCCGCGCGCAGCTCGTCCAACGTCACGGCGGTGCCGTGCAGTTCGCGCGCCAGCTCGCCCGCGAGCCCCAGCCGCACCGGGCCGGACTCGCAGTCCACGACCACCGAGGCGGTGCCCTCGGCCGCCAGCAGCCGCGCCGCGCGCCCGGCCGTGCGCACCGGCTCGGGGCCGCCGGTCGCCCGGCCGTCGGTGACCACGACCAGCAGCGGGCGGCGCGAGGCGTCCCGCAGCCGCTCCACGCGGAGCACGTCGTGGGCCTTCAGCAGCCCGGCGGCCAGCGGGGTGCGGCCGCCGGTGGGCAGCCTGTCCAGGCGGGCCGCGCCCGCCTCGACCGACGAGGTCGGCGGCAGCGCCAGCTCCGCCGTCGCGCCGCGGAAGGTGATCAGCCCGACCTTGTCGCGCCGCTGGTAGGCGTCGAGCAGCAGCGACAGCACCGCGCCCTTGACCGCACTCATGCGCTGCCGGGCGGCCATCGACCCCGAGGCGTCGACGACGAAGAGCACCAGGTTGCCCTCGCGTCCCTCGCGGACCGCCTCGCGCAGGTCGTCCCGGCGGATCACCAGGCCGGGGCCGCCGCGCCCGCGCGCCCGCTGGTGCGGAGCGGCGGCGTGCACGGTGGCGGCCAGGTGCAGTTTGGTCAGGGCGCCCTGGGGCCGCCGCGCGCCCGTCGTCCTGCCGTGCGCGGTACGGGCCCGGGATCGGCGGCCCGCGGCGCCCTCGCCGAGGCCGGGAACGGTCAGGGCGCGGGCCTTGAACGGCTCGGCCGCCGGCACCGCGGCCCGTTCGCCCACGCCGCCCTGCGGCGCCTGCGCGGGCTCGGGCTGGGCACCGGAGTCCGCAGGCTCCCTGGGCGGGGCGATGTCGGGCGCGGTGTCCGGGGCGCCGTCGTCGCCCTGGGGCAGGCGCCCGCCGCCGTCCGGTCCGCCGCCGTCCGGGCCGGGGTCCGGGTCCGGGTCCGGGGCGTCGTCCCCGCCACGGTTGCGTTCCAGGGTCTCGTCGAGCTTGTCCTCGTCGAGGCCCGGCGCGTCGAAGGGGTTGCGGCGGCGCCGGTGCGGCAGCGCGAGCAGCGCGGCCTGCCGCACGTCGGCGTCGGTCACCTCGGTGCGCCCGTCCCAGGCCGCGAGCGCGGTCGCCGTGCGCGCCATGACGATGTCCGCGCGCATCCCGTCCACCTCGAAGGCCGCACAGGTCGCGGCGATCTGGCGGAGCGCGCCGTCGCCGAGCGAGACCGACGGCAGCAGCGCCCGTGCCGCCGCGATGCGCTCCCGCAGCTCCCGCTCCTCGCCCCGCCAGGCGGCGGCGAAGCCCGCCGGATCGGCGTCGTAGGCGAGGCGCCGCCGGACGACCTGCACCCGCTCCTCGGTCTCCCGTGACGCCGCGACCTCCACCGTGAGACCGAAGCGGTCCAGCAACTGGGGCCGCAGCTCGCCCTCTTCGGGGTTCATCGTGCCGACGAGCAGGAAGCGCGCGGCGTGACGCACCGAGACGCCCTCACGCTCGACGTAGGAGGCGCCCATGGCGGCCGCGTCCAGCAGCAGGTCCACCAGGTGGTCGTGGAGCAGGTTGACCTCGTCCACGTACAGCACGCCGCGGTGCGCGTCTGCCAGCAGCCCCGGCTCGAAGGCCTTCACGCCCTCCGCCAGGGCCCGTTCGATGTCCAGGGCGCCGACGAGGCGGTCCTCGGACGCGCCGACCGGCAGCTCCACCATGCGCGCCGGCCGGCTCTCGCGGCCGGCGTCGGGGCCGTGCGGCCCGTCCGGGCACGCCGGGTCCGCTGCCGCCGGGTCGCAGCCGAAGCGGCAGCCGGGGACGACCTCAACGGCCGGCAGCAGCGCCGACAGCGCTCGCACGGCGGTGGACTTGGCGGTGCCCTTCTCACCCCGCACCAGCACACCGCCCACCGCGGGGCTGACCGCGTTCAGCAGCAGCGCCAGCCGCAGGTCCGCCATCCCGACGATCGCGGTGAAGGGGTAAGGGGTGCTCACGCGGCCTCCTGGGTCGAACGGACGTTGCGGCGGTGCTCATCGGGGACGGCCCGGCTCCGGGGCCGCGACAGGCCGCTCATGGCGCCCCCGGGGGGACGAAGGGCAGCCCCGCAGGGGGGCCCTGCTCGATCAGGCGGAGCAGCGCGCCGGTGTCGGCGTGCTCCTCGATCAGGTCGCCCAGCCGGTCCAGCTGCTCCTCGCGGAGCGCGCCGAAGGCGGTGCCGGGGGCCGGGACGAAGCGCCGCCCCGCGGCCTGCGCGACGCGGCGCAGGAAGGCGCGGCGGAAGCCGTCGCTCTCCAGGGAGCCGTGCCAGTGGGTGCCCCAGACCGCGCCGTTGCGGCAGCCGTCCAGGAAGGGCTCGTCGCCGCCGCGGACGTCGGCCACGCCGTGGTGGATCTCGTACCCCTCGACCGGTTCGCCGTACGCCTTCCCCGAAGGCCTGGCCAGGGTCTTCTCCATGGCGAAGCGGACGCGCGCCGGCAGCAGCCCGAGCCCGGGGACCGTACCGGCCCGCGACTCGACATCGTCCTCGATCGTCTCGGCGAGCATCTGGAAGCCGCCGCAGATCCCCAGCACCGGACGCCCCTCGGCGGCCCGGCGGACGACCGCGTCGGCCAGACCCCGCCGCCGCAGCCACTCCAGGGCCTTGACCGTGCCGCGGGTGCCGGGCAGCACCACGAGGTCGGCGTCGGCGAGCTCCTCCGGCCGGTCCACGAAGCGGACGAGGACACCGGGCTCGGCGGCGAGCGCGTCCACGTCGGTGAAGTTCGACATCAGCGGTACCGCCGCGACCGCGACCCGCAGGACGTCCTCGCCGTGCGGCGGCGCCGTGTCCGACTCCCGGACGCTGCCGCGCAGCGACATCCGCAGCCCGTCCTCCTCGTCGATGCCGAGACCGTGCCGGAACGGCAGCACCCCGTAGAAGCGGCGTCCGGTCAGCCCGCGCAGCATCTCAAGACCCGGCTCCAGCAGGGACACGTCGCCGCGGAACTTGTTGACCAGGTATCCGCAGACCAGTTCCTGGTCCTCCGGGGCGAGCAGCGCCGTCGTCCCGAAGAACGAGGCGAAGACCCCTCCCCGGTCGATGTCGCCGACCACGACCACCGGGAGCCGGGCGGCCCGCGCCAGGCCCATGTTGACGATGTCGCCCCGCCGCAGGTTGATCTCGGCCGGGCTGCCGGCGCCCTCGCAGATCACCGCGTCGTACCGCCCGCGCAGCTCCTCCAGGCAGCCGGTGACGGTCTCCAGCAGCTCCGCGCGGCTCCCGTTGTGGTAGCCGCGCGCACTCATCTCGCCCACCGGGCGCCCCATCAGGACGACCTGGCTCGTCCGGTCCCCGCCGGGCTTGAGCAGCACCGGGTTCATCAGGGCCGAGGGCTCCACGCGCGCGGCCTGGGCCTGCATCGCCTGGGCGCGGCCGATCTCGGCGCCCTCGCGGGTCACGTACGAGTTCAGCGACATGTTCTGCGCCTTGAACGGCGCCACGGACACGCCCTGCCGCGTCAGCCACCGGCAGATCCCCGCCGTGACGATGCTCTTGCCGGCGTCCGACGTGGTCCCCGCGACCAGCAGGCCCCCGCCCCTCATGAGTCCCTCCTCCGGGCGACCGCGCCCCACGCCAGGCGCCCGCCCACCGCGACCGCCAGCGCCAGCGCGCCGACCCGCCGCGACAACCGCGCCGCCCGTTCGATGTCCCGTACCTCCACCGGCCGGTTCCCCGCCCCCAGCACGGGCCGGTGCTCCACCCGCCCGCCATAGGCAAGCGTCCCCCCGAGGCGCACGCCCAACGCCCCGGCGAACGCGGCCTCCACCGGCCCCGCGTTCGGGCTGGGATGCCGGGAGCCGTCCGTGCGCCAGGCCCGCCACGCCCCCCGGGGGTCGGGGCCGGCCAGCACCGCGAGCGCGGCGGTCAGCCGGGCACCGGGGTAGCCGGCGACGTCGTCCAGCCGGGCCGCGGCCCAGCCGAACCGCCGGTGCCGCGGCGACTTGTGACCCACCATCGCGTCCAGGGTGTTGACCGCCCGGAAGCCCACGAGCCCCGGTACGCCGCCCAGCGCGCCCCACACCAGGGCCCCCACGACGGCGTCCGAGGTGTTCTCCGCGACGGACTCCACCACCGCCCGGGCCAGTTGCGCCTCGTCCAGCGCCTGCGGGTCGCGGCCGCACAGATGGGGCAGCCGCTCGCGCGCCGCCTCCATGTCACCGGTGGACAGGGCGGCACCGACGGTCCGTGCCTCGCGTACCAGGGAGGTCCCGCCGAGCACGGCCCAGGTCGCCGCCGCCGTCAGGGCGACGGACGCCGCTCCGGAACGGCGCACGGCACGCTGGAGCCCGGCCGCGGCCGCCACCGCGCCGCCCGCGCACAGGGCCGTGTGGAGGGCGCCGCGACCGCGGTGGTCGCGCCACAGCGCCCGCTCCAGGCGGGCGGCGGCGCGGCCGAACACCGCCACGGGGTGACCGCGGCGCGGGTCGGCGAGGGCCAGGTCGGCGAGCCAGCCGAGGGCGGCGCCGGTGGCGAACGCGCACGGCGCCGCGACGCCGGTGCCGGGTGAACGGCCGGAGCCGCGCATCACAGGAGTCCTCACTCAGGGTCCGCGCCCTGGTTCGACGTGACCGGCGACGAGAGTCTCCTGGCTCCCGGATCGGCGGCACCCCCGGCCTTCCAGCCCCGAGTCGGGGCCGTGGCCATGGGCGGGGGTCCGCTCCCCGGTGACAGTGGCGGGACCGCGCCGGATTCGCACCGGACTTCCTCTCCTGCCGCCGTTTGGCGGTTCCGATACCACCACGCCCCGCTCCGGCCCGTCAACTCATCGCGACAGCCTGTGGACAAGAAGAAACCCCAGCTCACGGCCGGAAGGCCGGGAGCTGAGGTCAACTTCACACCGCGGTGCGCGGGGACGTGCGGGTCAGGCGACGATCAGGTAGATCCCGTACGCCACCGCGGCCGCGCACAGCGCGAAGCACAGGTACGCGCCGGTGCGGGCCAGGGCGGTGGTGCCCCCCGCGGCGGAGGTGCCCGCCTCGCCGCCGCCGGCGGTGCCCTGCCTGGACAGGCCGACGATGCCGAGGGTGAACAGGCCGACGAGTCCGACGGTCACGGCGAGGCTGACGCCGAAGACGGAGCCGAGGGCAGCCCAGTCGATGTGCATGGTGCTGGTTCCTTCCGGGGCCGGTGCGGCTGCCGCCGTCAGGCGGAGGCCTTGGCGGGGTCGGTGCCGGCGGCGGTCGTGGTCAGGCCCGCGGGCGGCGGGATGACGGCGGCGATGGCCGTGGTGATGACGCCCGGCTCCTCGGCGTCGTGGCCCTCGTTGACGTTGGTGTGGTCGACGGGCTTGCGGCGGGAGGCGATCCAGATCGCGGTGCACGCGGCGAGCGCCAGGACGGCGACCGTCGTGACACCCCAGTCGCCCTGGTCGGCGAGGAGCGCGGCGCCCGCCGCGACCAGGCCAGCGGCAGGGAGGGTGAGCCCCCACGCGGCGAACATCCGGCCCGCGGTGCTCCAGCGGACGACACCGCCCTTGCGGCCGACGCCGGCGCCCATGACGGAGCCGGAGCAGACCTGCGTGGTGGAGAGCGAGAAGCCGAGGTGCGAGGAGGCCAGGATGACGGTCGCGGCGCCGGTCTGGGCGGCGAAGCCCTGCGGCGGCTGGATGTCGGTGATGCCCTTGCCCATGGTGCGGATGATCCGCCAGCCACCGATGAAGGTGCCGAGCGCGATCGCCATGCCCGCCGAGACGATGACCCACAGCGGCGGGTCGGAGTCGGGCGCGACGACGTTGCCGGTGATCAGGGCGAGGGTGATGACACCCATGGTCTTCTGTGCGTCGTTGGTGCCGTGGGCGAGGGAGACGAGGCCGGCCGAGGCGATCTGCCCGGCCCGGTAGCCCTTGGCGGTGGCGGCCGGATCGGCGTTGCGGCCGATGCGGTAGGTCAGCCGGGTCGCCAGCATCGCGCCGACCCCGGCGACCACCGGGGCGCAGACGGCCGGGATCAGGACCTTCATGACGACCGCGTCACCGTTGACCGAGCTGAATCCGGCCGAGGCGACGGAGGCGCCGATGAGGCCGCCGAAGAGGGCGTGGGAGGAGCTGGAGGGGAGTCCCGCCAGCCAGGTCAGCAGGTTCCAGACGATCGCGCCGACGAGTCCCGCGAAGATCACCTCGGGCTTGATGCCCGCGCTCTCGTCGAGGATGCCGCCGGAGATCGTCTTCGCCACCTCGACGGAGAGGAAGGCGCCGACGAGGTTGAGCACGGCGGACATGGCCACCGCCGTCTTGGGCTTGAGTGCGCCAGTGGAGATGGTGGTCGCCATCGCATTGGCGGTGTCGTGGAAACCGTTCGTGAAGTCGAACACGAGTGCGGTAATGATCACGATTCCGATCAGGAGCGTGATGTGTTCCATTGACCCAGGCATTCGTTCGATCGGACAGTGGCGGTGGCGACCGTACGGAGTCTGGATGAACGGAAGGTGAACGAGGGGAGGCGCGGCGGTGCCGGTGCGTGCGGGGGGTGTGGCCCGGCCCCGGCCCCGGCCCCGAATCCGGCCTTTCGCGTGCTTCGACCACCCCTTTCCGGAGGTCCGGAAGAGATCCTGGTCACCCGGCGACGGCCCGCTCCGCGCGCCGCCTGGCGGCATGATCGGGGGCGTGCCGGCGGTGGTCCGTGCGCGTTCGTCTCGCGCCCTGCGGGCGCACAGCGGCTGGCTGCGGAGGGGAGCGTGGGGTGCCTCTCCTCGGCAGTGTGCGGGTGGGCTCGTGGCCGGGTGCAGGCACCGGGGCTGGGCGGGTTTCCGATACCTGGGTCTCACCCCACGAACAACCGGCCCCGCTCCGGCGCCTGAACCCCGGCCATGAACCGACCAGCGCACCGCAGACGGGACCCGGCCCCGTCCGCCCATCCGCAGCCCGCCGCTTCGCGCCCGAAGGGCGGGAGACGGCGGTACGACCGACCCACCGGCGCGGCACCCACCGGGCCGCACGTACCGGCCGAATCTCCCTAGGCCGTGTCGTCACATGCCCTCCCCCGACCTTCGGCCGGGGGTGCCCCCGCTCAGCGACGCCTGGCACGGTACTCCCCCAGCTGACGCTGGGAGGTGCCCCCACGCTCGCTGCGTTGTCGAATCGTCCGAGTAGCCCCCTACGAGGACGATCCTCCGCCTTGCGATGCACCGCACCTGGGGCCCCTCCCAGCGTCAGCCGGGGGAGCTCATGTGACGACACGGCCTAGCGGCGGCCCGAGATGCGGTCCGCGATGCGGGCCACCCGGTCGGTCTCCACGCTGCGTCCGGCCTGCTCGCGCCGGTCGGCGCCGCGGTAGGCCGCGTACAGCCCGTGCACCCCGATCCACCGGAAGGGCTCGGGCTCCCAGCGGCGCACGCGGTGGTGCACCCACGGCAGGGCCGTCAGCTCGGTTCCGTGCGCCTGGCCGGAGTCCATCTGCACGAGGTCCCGCAGCGTCCGCGCCGCGAGGTTCGCCGTGGCGACACCGCTGCCGACGTAGCCGCCCGCCCAGCCCAGGCCGGTGGAGCGGTCCAGCTCGACGGTCGCGCACCAGTCGCGCGGCACGCCGAGCACCCCGGACCAGGCGTGGTCGATGCCCACCTGCCCCGTCGCCGGGAAGAAGCGCACCAGGATCTCGCGGAGCGCCTCCACCGTCGCCGCCTGGGTGCGGCCGTCGTTGTCCGTGCGCGAACCGAAGCGGTACGGCACCCCGCGGCCGCCGATGGCGATCCGGTCGTCGGCGGTGCGCTGCGCGTACATGTACGCGTGCGCCATGTCGCCGAGCGCCTCCCGGCCCTCCCAGCCGATGGTGTCCCAGACCTCCCGCGGCAGCGGCTCCGTCACGACCATCGAGGAGTTCATCGGCAGCCACGCCCGCTTCTGGCCCTTGAGCGAGGCGGTGAAGCCCTCCGTGCAGCGCAGCACGTAGGGGGCGCGCACGGTTCCGAACGGCGTGACCGCGTGCTTCGGCCGGATCTCCGTCACCGGGGTCGACTCGTGGACGACGACCCCGAGCGCCTCCACCGTGCGGGCCAGTCCCTGCACCAGCTTCACCGGGTGGATACGCGCCCCGTGCGGTGTCCAGGTGCCGCCGGCCGTCCCGGCGACCCGGATCCGCGCGGCGGACTCGGCCGCGCCCAGCAGCAGGCGGTCCTTCTCGCCGAAGGCGACCTCCGTCTCGTGGAAGGCCCTGAGCCGGGCAAGTTGCGCGGGGGAGTGGGCGACCTCCAGCACCCCGCCCTTGTGGACGTCCGCGTCGATGCCCTCCTCGGCGGCGACCCGGATCACCTCGTCCACGGTCCCGTTCATCGCGCGCTGCAGCGCGACCGCGGCCTCCCGGCCGTGCAGCGCGGCGTAGCGGTCGCGGCCGGCGATCCCGTTGTACAGCCAGCCGCCGTTGCGGCCGGAGGCGCCGTAGCCGCAGAAGCGCTGCTCCAGGACGACGATCCGCAGGAAGGGCACGGCCTTCTTCAGGTAGTAGGCGGTCCACAGCCCGGTGTAGCCGCCCCCGACGATGCACACGTCCGCGGTGGTGTCCCCGGGCAGCGGTTCACGCGGTACCGGGAGGCCTGACTTCGCGTACCAGAAGGAGATGCCGCCGTTGACGGTGGTCATGGTGCCCCTGCAATTCGTATGCGTGCTCGGTCCGGAAGGTGTGCCGGGACGTTACTGTGCCCCGAGAGCGGGCGGCAACGGCCAACCTGTCAGGATCAGCGCTCGGAGGTGGCACGGATGTCGGTGCGGAACACGGTGGCGCGGGCCTGGGCGGACCTGGTGGACACGGCCCGCCGCTCCGTCGACGACGGTCTCGTGGTCGGCACGTCCGGCAACGTGTCGGTGCGGGTGGGCGACGACCTGGTGCTCGTCACCCCCAGCGGGGTGCCCTACCACCGCCTCGCCCCGGAGGACACGGTCGGGGTCGACCTGGACGGCAAGCAGGTGCTCGGCGCGCTGCGCCCGACGAGCGAGCTGGCGATGCATCTGGCGATCTACCGGCACACCGACGCGGGCGCCGTCGTCCACACCCACGCCGTGCACGCCACGGCCGTCTCCACGCTCCTCTACGAACTGCCCGCCATCCACTACATGGCGGCGGCCCTGGGCGGCCGGATACGCGTCGCCGACTACGCGACCTACGGCAGCGAGGAACTGGCCGCCAACGTCCTGCGCGCGCTCCGTGACCGCACGGGCTGCCTGCTGCGCAACCACGGCACCATCGTCTACGGCGACGACCTCGAGCAGGCCTACGACCGCACCGCCCAACTGGAGTGGATGTGCCAGGTGTGGCTCGCCGCCCGCTCGGTGGCCGGGTTCTCGCCCTCGCTGCTCTCCAAGCGTGAACTCGCCCGCGTCGCCGAGCGGCTGCGCCAGTACGGCCAGCCCGGGGACGAGGCGGAAGAGGAGCACGCGGGGGACGAGGGGCACGGGGTCCACGACGGCCCCGAGGTCCACGAGGAGCGCGCGCCCGGCCGCGCCGACGTCCCCCGGCCCCGCGAGGCCCACGAGGACGAGCGCGGCTGAGCCCGGACGGCTCCGCCCACTGGCCGCCCCGGGTGAGCGCGCGGAGACTGGAAGCGATGCGCCTCACCACGGCGGCGGCCCTCGCCGCCACGACAGCGTTCGGTGCCGGTGCGGCCGCGGTGGCGGCCGGGCGGCACGTCTCCGAGCTTGCCCTGAGGCCGAGCGCGAGCGGCGTCGACCCGGACCCGCTCACCGTCCACGCCGTGACCGGGCAGGACATCACCCTCACCCGGACCCTGGGCACCGTACGGCGCGGAGTGCACGGCCTGATTGCCGCAGGGGTGCACGTCACAGTCGGCGAGGTGCTCTCGACGGCCCCGGACTCCGTGACCCGTCGCCTGGTGCGGATCAACCGCGGCGGCGTCGCGCCGGGCGACACGCTTCGACTCACCCCGCAGGTGCACATAGGCACCCCTGGCTCGGCCCTCGGCCTGGAGTACCGGGACGCCGAGATCCCCGCCGAACTCGGCCTGCTGCCCGCCTGGTTCGTGCCCGGCGCCCGCGACACCTGGGTCGTGCTCGCACACGGCCTCGGCACCTCCCGCGAACTCGGCATGAACCTCATGGCGTTCCTGGCCAAACTGCGGCTGCCCGTCCTGGCGTTCTCCTACCGCAACGACGCCGGCGCGCCCTCCTCCTGGGACGGCATCGGCCACCTCGGCGACTCCGAATGGCGCGACCTCGACGCGGCCATGCGCTACGCGGTCCGGCACGGCGCGCGCCGGCTGGTGCTGCACGGCTGGTCCACCGGCGCGACGATGGCGCTCCGGGCGACCAGCCACTCCCCGCTGCGGGCCCTGGTGTCCGGGATGGTCCTGGACTCCCCGGTGCTCGACTGGCAGGACACGGTCCGCGCCGCTGCTGCCGCCCGGGGCGCGCCGCGGGTGCTGCTGCCGCTGGGCGTGCGCGCCACCGAGGGCCGCACCGGCCTGCACGCGGAGCGGATCGCCGAGGCCGCCCACCCGGAGCGGCTGGACGTCCCGGCGCTCGTCTTCCACGGGCCCGACGACACACTCGCCCCGTGGGGGCCGTCCCGCCAACTCGCCCGGCAGCGTCCGGACCTGGTCACGCTGCACGCCGTCAGCGGCGCGTCGCACGCGGCCATGTGGAACGCCAACCCCTCAACATACGAGGAGGCCCTCCGGCGCTTCCTCACGCCCCTCCTCTGAGCCCCTCCCTGCGTGGTCTTTATGTCCGTACAAAAGTGCATCTCTCCCGTCAATTCGGGCGGCGTCAATCACGGTACGGGGACGCTCGTTTGGGTTTCCGGGTGCTCACCCGCAAGACTGCTCCCGTGACGTCCCGTATTCCGCGAGACACTCCGCTGCGTCTTGTCCCGCGCAGGCCACTCGCCACCGCGCGCCGTGCCGCCACCACACGGCGAAGCCGCCCGCCGCGGCCGCCGGAGGGAATCCCGGCGCTGCCCGAGCTCGCCCGCAGGGCGCGCACCGAACTCTCGGACGCCGTAAGGCTGGCCCGCTGGGCCGACGCGGAGACCGGCGCCGCCGCCCCCGGGACCGCCGGGATACTGCGGGACCCCGACGTGCTGCGGGCCGTCGCCTCGCTGGGCCTGACGGAGCGGCAGGTACGCACGGCCTGGGACCGGGCCCGGCTGACCGGCCTGATCGAGCTGCACAAAGGAGGTGCCGCCCGACCCGGCTGGCGCCTGCGCGCCTGGGACCGCGACGACACCGCCGTGCTGCGCGGCTGGGTCGCGCTCTTCGACGCGTGGTCGCTGGCGCACCCGGCGGCGCTCGATCCGGAGTGCGCCGACGCCGACCCCTCGCTCGTCGCCGAGGTCGTGGAGGCCGCACCGCAACTGCTCTCCCTGCTCCACCTCTCCTCCGGTCCGGTCGCCGTGGCCGTGCTGCTGGACCTGTTGCGGCAGCGTGTGGCCGAGCTACGCGCGGAGCGCCACGAGCCCCCGGCCGACGGCGGCCGCGACGAACTGCCCGCGCTGCTGGACTGGACGCTGGACGCGCTCGCCCGTGTCGGCGCCCTCAGGCCCCGCGACCCGGCCCGCCCCGGCGAGGTCACCATCACCGCGCTCGGCAGCTGGGCGGTGTGGGTGAAGCTGGAGCAGATCTGCGTCGCCGCGCAGGGCCCCGCCGGGCACTTCGAGCACTCCGCCGAGGAGATGCTCAAGGCGTGCATCGGGATGGCGCCCGGAGCCGCCCGCGACGAGTACAAGGCCTGGCTTGCGGCCCGCCCGGTGGCCCAGGCGGTGGGCGAGTTCCTGGACGTGGCGCGCGGCGACGACGCCCTGCTGCGCGCCCTGGCCTTCGAGGCGCTGCGCGTCGTCGGCGGCCCCGCGGAGCCGTCCGTCCGCCATGTGGTCGACGAGGCCGGTATGCGGCCCTACGCGCTGCTCTGGCTCGCCGAGCACGAGGGAGCGGACCCGGAGGACGTCGCCGCGCTGCTCACCCGCGAGGAGTCCACCTGGCTCTGGGTGGACACCGCCGCGGCCGTGGCCGACCACGGCGAGAGCCACCTGCTGGTGAGCCATCTCGAGACGGCCGTCCAGGGCTCGGTCACCCGCCTGCTGGAGGAGCTGCGTCACGCCGGGCACCCCCGCACCGTCCAGGTGCTGGTCGCCCTCGCCGCCGCGCACCCCGACCCCGCCCTGTCCAAGATGATCCGCCGGGCCGCCTTCCAGGTGCACACCGGGGGAGAGTGACGGGGAGCCGCCCCAGGGCTACTCCGGTATCCGCGGCACATAGGTGCCGAAGGACCAGAGGTTGCCCTCCGGGTCGCGGGCCGTGTAGTCCCGCGACCCGTAGTCCTGGTCGGTGAGCGGCAGCACGACCTCCGCCCCGGCGGCGACGGCGCGCTCGTGGTGGGCGTCGGTGTCCTGCACGGCCACGTACACCGACGCGGCGCCCAGGTCCGAGGCGATCCGGCTGAACGCGGTGCCCGACCGCTCGCTGCCGAGCATCACCACGCCGTTGCCGTACGCCAGTTCCGCGTGCTCCACCACGCCGTTCTCGTCCTCGTACACCGCGACCTCGGTGAAGCCGAAGGCCTCCTTGAGGAAGGCGACGGCGGCCTTCGCGTCCTTGTAGCGCAGCGTCGGACAGACGGTGGGCGCGGTTGCCTCGGCGGCCATGACGATCACTCTCCCCTTCCGGACCTGACGTCCTGTGTGACGTGGATCCCAGTCTGGCAGGGGGGTCCGACAATGGCCCCGCGCGCGGACATTCCACCCGGTCAGCGCTGGAAGGTGTCGCAGTGGCCGGGGTCACCGGTGTCCAGCCCGGTCGTGAACCACTGCTGGCGCTGCGCCGACGAGCCGTGGGTCCAGGACTCCGGGGTCACCCTGCCCTGCGTCCGGGACTGGATCGCGTCGTCGCCGACCGCCGCGGCCGCGTCCAGCCCCCGGCGGATGTCCTCCTCGTCGAGTGCGCTGATCATCGGACTGCCCGTGTCCTCGTCCAGGGTGCGTGTGGCGTTGTGCGCCCACACGCCCGCGTAGCAGTCGGCCTGCAGCTCCACGCGCACCGAGTTGCTGCTCGGACCGGTGAGCCGGTCCTGCGCCTTGCCCAGCGTCCCCACGAGGTCCTGCACGTGGTGCCCGTACTCGTGGGCGACGACGTAGCTCTCGGCGAACGGGCCGCCCTCCGCGCCGAAGCGGCTGCTCAGGGTCGAGAAGAAGTCCAGGTCCAGATAGACCTTGCGGTCCACGGGGCAGTAGAAGGGCCCCGACGCGGGGTCCGCGACCCCGCACCCGGTGCGGAGGGGCTGGTCGAAGAAGACGGTGGGAGCGGGCTCGTAGGTCATGCCGCGCTTGCGGAACTCCGACGCCCAGTACGCCTGCACGTTGTTGATCACCGCGACCATGCGGCACTCCTGGCGGGCGTTGGCGTCCGCGCCGGTGCGGCAGCCGGCGGCGAGGTCCGAGCCCGACGTGGTGCCCGGGGCCCGGCCCGGCGGATCGGAGGAGAGCCCCAGCTGGTCGGGGCTGATGCCGAAGATGAGCCCGATCACCACGACGATCAGCCCGGCGAGACCACCACCCACCATCTTGCCCCGCGGCCTGCCGCCGAGTCGTCCGCCGCTTCGCCGGTCCTCCACCTGGGACGTGTCGAGCGATGCGTCGTCGTCGAACTGCATACCTCCGATTATCGGCTGCTTCGTCCCGCCCGGCCCGTCGCGGCCGCCGTCGAAGCCGCCGTCGCAGCCGCCGTCGTGACCGGCCGGGCGGACCCGCCCCGGCCCGCCCGAAAACCGCTTGCCGGGCACCCGTGCCGCCCCCGGTAGACTGGAGACATGGCAGTGATCCTCACGCATTAGACGGCGTCCGACCGCGACCACCGCGCATCCACGCCCGACTGCCGTCCGACACTCCCAGGAGCTTCTTCCCGTGATTACTGCCACCGGCATCGAGCTGCGCGCCGGAGCCCGCGTCCTCATCGAGTCCGCCTCCTTCCGCATCGCCCGCGGCGACCGCGTCGGCCTGGTCGGCCGCAACGGCGCCGGCAAGACCACCCTCACCAAGGTGCTCGCGGGCGAGGGCCTGCCCGCCGCCGGCACCGTGACGCGCTCCGGTGAGGTCGGTTATCTGCCCCAGGACCCGCGCACCGGCGACCTCGACGTCCTGGCCCGCGACCGCATCCTGTCCGCCCGCGGCCTGGACACCGTCCTGCGCAAGATGCGCGAGAACGAGGACCGGATGGCCAACGGCAAGGGCGCCACCCGCGACAACGCGATGAAGAAGTACGCCCGCCTGGAGACCGAGTTCCTCACCAAGGGCGGTTACGCCGCCGAGGCCGAGGCCGCCACCATCGCCGCCGCCCTGGGCCTGCCGGACCGCGTGCTCGCCCAGCCGCTGCACACCCTCTCCGGTGGTCAGCGCCGCCGCGTCGAGCTGGCGCGCATCCTCTTCTCGGACGCCGACACCCTGCTGCTGGACGAGCCGACCAACCACCTCGACGCCGACTCCATTGTGTGGCTGCGGGACTTCCTCAAGACCTACCGCGGCGGCTTCATCGTCATCTCCCACGACATCAACCTGGTCGAGACGGTCGTCAACAAGGTCTTCTACCTGGACGCCAACCGCTCCCAGATCGACGTCTACAACATGGGCTGGAAGCAGTACCTCACCCAGCGCGAGGCCGACGAGAAGCGCCGCAAGCGCGAGCGCGCCAACGCCGAGAAGAAGGCCGCGACCCTCAACGCCCAGGCCGACAAGATGCGCGCCAAGGCCACCAAGACCGTCGCCGCCCAGAACATGGCCCGCCGCGCCGACAAGCTGCTGTCCGGGCTGGAGGCGGTGCGGCAGTCCGACAAGGTCGCCAAGCTGCGCTTCCCGGACCCCGCGCCCTGCGGCAAGACCCCGCTGACGGCCGAGGGGCTGTCGAAGTCGTACGGCTCGCTGGAGATCTTCACCGACGTCGACCTGGCCATCGACAGGGGCTCCCGGGTCGTCATCCTGGGCCTCAACGGCGCCGGCAAGACCACCCTGCTGCGGCTGCTGGCGGGGGTGGAGCAGCCGGACACCGGCGAGGTCGTCCCGGGCCACGGCCTCAAGCTCGGCTACTACGCCCAGGAGCACGAGACCCTCGACGCCGACCGGACGGTCCTGGAGAACATGCGCTCGGCGGCGCCGGACATGGACCTGGTCGCCATCCGCAAGATCCTCGGCTCGTTCCTCTTCTCCGGCGACGACGTCGACAAGCCCGCCGGCGTGCTCTCCGGCGGTGAGAAGACCCGGCTCGCGCTGGCCACCCTGGTCGTCTCCAGCGCCAATGTGCTGCTGCTCGACGAGCCCACCAACAACCTCGACCCGGCAAGCCGCGAGGAGATCCTCGGCGCGCTGCGCACCTTCTCGGGCGCTGTCGTCCTCGTCACCCACGACGAGGGCGCGGTGGAGGCGCTGCAGCCCGAGCGGATCATCCTGCTGCCCGACGGCGTCGAGGACCTGTGGGGCCAGGACTACGCCGACCTCGTCGCGCTCGCCTGATCCTTCCGGGGCCCGCGGCCGATCATCCGTGTGGATCACTCCACTGGATCATTCGGCCGACGGGTGATCCTTCATCTGTGTGAGACCGGCTCGTACTCCGGCGCGGGAACGTGCGAAATACCGGACGTACGGATGGATCAGCCGCGTCACATGGGGAAACTCCTTACCGGCCCAGGTGACCTGCCCTTTCTCCGCCGCGCTCCGGAGGGAGCCGGGGAAGGCTGTGCGGAATGCCGGATTCCACCCGTCCGGCGCCGGGTGTCCGCGTCAACAGGGCGCCAAATGTTGTCGCACGGACCTTGCCGAATGGGTGGCCAGGAAGTCTCCTAGGGGTGATCATGAGAGTCACAGAGCGCACTTCCCTAGAGGAGGCACGGGTGGCCGAGACTCTGAAGAAGGGCAGCCGGGTGACCGGCGCCGCGCGCGAGAAGCTCGCGGCAGACCTCAAGAAGAAGTACGACGGTGGAGCAAGCATCCGGGCGCTGGCCGAGGAGACCGGCCGCTCGTACGGCTTCGTCCACCGGATGCTCAGTGAGTCCGGCGTGACCCTGCGCGGTCGCGGCGGAGCGACACGGGGCAAGAAGGTTTCCACGGCCTGACACACGGCCGGGCGCCTAGCGCGGCGGCCCGGAGGCGTGGCGGGACCACCCGGTCGCGGGGACGGCCGACCGGGTGGTTACTCTTCGGTAATCCAGACTGCGGATCGCCAGGAGGTGCCCGATGTCCGACCCCACTGTGCTGCTGGAACGCGACGGCGTCCGACTCGTGACGGAGGATTCCGTCGCCACCGTCACGCTCTGCAACGCGGCCAAGCGCAACGCCCAGTCGCCCGCCCTGTGGCGGGCGCTGGTCGAGGCCGGCCGGCTGCTTCCGGGCAGCGTTCGGGTCGTCGTGCTGCGCGCGGAGGGCGTGTCCTTCTCCGCGGGGCTGGACCGGCAGGCCTTCACGCCCGAGGGATTCGACGGCGAGCCGTCGTTCGTCGATCTCGCGCGGGCTCCCGGGGGCGAACTCGACGCGACGATCGCCGAGTACCAGGCGGCGTTCACCTGGTGGCGGCGGAACGACGTCGTCACCATCGCCGCCGTGCAGGGGCACGCCATCGGGGCGGGCTTCCAGTTGGCCCTCGCCTGCGACCTGCGCGTCGTCGCCGACGACGTGCAGTTCGCCATGCGCGAGACCAGCCTGGGCCTGGTCCCCGACCTCGCCGGAACCAAGCCGCTGACCGAACTGGTCGGCTACGCCCGGGCGCTGGAGATCTGCGCCACGGGCCGCTTCGTCGACGCGGAGGAGGCCTGCGCCGTCGGCCTGGCCAACGTCGCCGTCCCGGCGGCCGAACTGGACGCCACTGTCAAGGACCTGGCGGGCGCTCTGCTGGCCGCGCCGCGCGACGCGGTGATCGAGACCAAGGCCCTGCTGCGCGAGGCCTCGGGCCGTACGTACGAGGAACAGCGCGTGGCCGAGCGCGCCGCGCAGGGCCGCCGGCTGCGGGACCTGGCGGGCGTGGGGGAGTAGCGGCGGCGCCGGGCCCCTGGTCCATGGCCTCAGTGCCCGGCGATGTCGGTGACCACGACGGTCGTGACGTCCTGCGTCACGGCCGTCACCGCCATGGCCACGGCCCGTCCGACGTCCAGGGCGCGGTGGCCGGCGTCCACGGCGATCTGCACCTGGGACGGATGGCGCTGTCCGCCGAGCCGGGAGGTCAGCCCGGCTACCCCGGGCACCGCCGCCGCGGCGCGGCCCGCGGTGGTGGTGGTCCGTCCGCCCTCCGGCGGGTCGACGGGCTCGGTGGGGAGCGCCACCCGGGCGCCGCCCTCCTCCAGCAGTCCGGTGACGGTCAGGTCGACCGCCTCCGTCTCCAGACCCACGTCCTCGGTCGCCGCCCGCCACAGCGCGTCGCGCAGCCGTCCGGCCGAGTCGGGCAACGGGCGTTCCGGGGTGGCCTCGAAGCCCGCCTCCACGCGCAGCGGCCGCCTGGGCAGCGCCCCGGACGGCGCCGACTCCGCCGGCAGCCCGGCCGCGTCACCCGGCTCGCCGCCCGAGCCGCCCGAGCCGTCCGAGCCGCCCGGACCATCCGGCCCATCCGCTCCGCCGGGCCCGTCCGCCGTGCCGATGCGCAGCGCGCCCAGGCGGATCCCGGGCACCGCGCCGGCCGCCGCGCGCAGTACGCCGGCCGCCGCCCGCTCGGTGACCCACACCGTGTCCCCGGGCCCGCCGAGCGGGAGCACCCGGCCCAGCCCGAGTTGCCGGCGCACCGCTCGAGCCAGCCGGTCCGCGCTCATCGGCCGTCGCCTCCCTCCGGCGCGCGCGTCCGCGCGCGCCGCCATCGTGGCCCTGATCGCTGCATCCTCACGGCGCGACGGGGCATGCCCACATAGTGTGGTGCACGGAGCAGCCCGTACCGCTCCCGCCGTCGGAAACCCGAAGGGACGAGGTGCGATGACCGAGACCGCTCAGCAGCCGGAGGAGCGGGGCCGGACCCTGGAGAAGGGGACCAGCCCGGCCGGCAACGGCACGTCAGGTCGGCGGGCGCCCCTGGGCGATCCCGCGACGCGCGGGCGGACCACCATCGCGGACGGCGTGGTCGAGAAGATCGCCGGGCTCGCGGCCCGCGACGTGGAGGGCGTGCACGCCCTCGGCTCCGGTGTCTCGCGCGGCTTCGGCGCGGTCCGCGACCGGGTGCCCGGCGGCAGGTCGGTGACCCGGGGGGTGCGGGCCGAGGTGGGCGAGGTGCAGGCGGCCCTCGACCTGGACATCGTGGTGGACTACGGGGTCTCGATCGTGGCGGTCGCCCACGGGGTGCGCGAGAACGTCATCGCGGCCGTGGAGCGGATGACCGGGCTCGAGGTCATCGAGGTCAACATCGCGGTGGGCGACGTCAAGCTCCCTGACGACACGGACGACGACGACCAGGAGCAGCGGGTCCAGTGACGGGCCCCGGGAGGGAAACAGGGAGCGGACGATGAGCATGGCCGTGCTCGGCTTGATCGTCGGGATGGCGCTCGGATTCGCCGGGTACTTCGGCGGGTTCGCGGCCTTCCTGCTGGTGGCGGCACTTGGCGCCGTGGGGTTCGTGGTCGGCCGGTTCCTCGACGGCGACCTGGAGCCCGGGGAGTTCTTCCGCAGTCGTGACCGGAGGCGGTGAGCCACGCAGATGACGGCCACGGCGCCGAACTCCCCCGTCCAGCCCCTCGTCCCCGAAGAGCGCGGCTCGCTCCGCCTCGCCGACCGCGTGCTGGCGAAGATCGCCTCCCAGGCGGCCCGCGAGGCCCTCGCCGACGCCCCCGGCCGGGAGTACGTGCCGCGCGGCGCGCGTCCCCAGGCGAGCGTCTCCGCCGTCCGCGAGCAGGTGTACGTCAGGCTCTCCGTCGAACTCGGCTACCCGGTGGACATCGCCGGGGTGTGCCGGTCGGTGCGCCGCCATGTCGCCTCCCGCGTCGAGGAGTCGACCGGTTTCACGGTCCTCGGGGTGACCGTCGAGGTCGAACGCCTGCACTCGCGGGCCAGCCACATCGTGGAGGAGGCGAGGGTCCGGTGAGCGGACTCGGCCCGTCGCCCCTCCCGCCGCGCCCCCGTTCCCGCCCGCGGCGCTTCTGGTCCCCGCGCCGCCTCCCCGCCGCGATCACCGCCGCCCTGCTGGCCGTCGTGGCCGGACTGCTGCTCTACGACATCGCCGCGGTACGTGCCGGCCGGCCCGGGATGGCCTGGCGCCGCAACCTCGCCGACCAACTGGCCACCCGCCCGCTGGACGACCCGTGGATCCTCACCGTGGCCTGCGTGGCGGTCGTGCTCGGGCTGTGGCTGCTCGTCCTCGCCGTCACCCCCGGGCTCCGCGACGTGCTCGCCATGCGCGAGGGAACGGCCCCCGTACGGGCCGGGCTCGACCGCCACGCCGCCGAACTCACCCTGCGCGACCGCGCGGTGGAGGTCTCCGGGGTGCGATCGGCGCGCGTCACCGTCACCCGCCGCACCGCCACGGTGCGCGCCGTGGTCGCCTTCCGGGAGACGGAGGCGGTCCGCGCCGATCTCGCCGCCGCCCTGGCCGAGGCCATGGAACAGCTGGGCCTGGCCCGGCCGCTGGGCCTCGCGCTGCACGTCCGCCGTATGGGAGAGGGGTGAGGCGCGGTGCGCGCCACCGTCAATCGCGTCGTCCTCGTGCTCACCGGGCTGGTCCTGGTGCTGGCCGGCGCCGTCGTGCTGTGCTCCGCGACGGGTCTGCTGCACCACCCGTACACCGGCCGGGACGACGTGCTGCTCAGTGCGGGCGACCGGACCCGTTACGAGGACACCTCCTGGTGGTGGCCCGTCATGATCGGCGTGCTGACCCTGGTCGTGCTGTGCGCCCTGTGGTGGCTGCTCGCCCAGGTGCGCGACCGCAGGCTGCGCCGGCTCGCGGTGGACGCCGCCGACGACGGCACGGCGCTGCTGCGCGGGCGCGCCCTGGAGGAGATCATCGCCGCCGACGCCGAGCAGCTGCACGGCGTCGACCACGCCACCACCGCGCTCATGGGCACGCCCACCGCGCCCCGTGCCCGGCTGCAGCTCGCCCTGTCGCCGAACGCCGTCCCCGGCGACGTCCTCGCCGAACTCGACTCCGCGGTCCTGGACCGCGCCCGCGTCAGCACCGGCCTGCCCCTGCTCCCCGCCGAGGCCCGGCTGCGCGCCGTCAGCCACCGCGCGGCCCGCGTCAGCTGACCGCGCCGGGGCCGGACCTCCTCGGCGACCGGGTCCTGAGGGGGATGGGAGGCTCTAGAAGCCGCCGCGCGCCCCGCCGTCCACCGGAAGCATGATCCCCGTCAGATAGGACGCCGCGGGTGACATCAGGAAGGCGGCGGCGCGGCCGAACTCCTCCGGGGTGCCGTAGCGGCGCAGCGGGATGCGCTCGCTGAGGCGGGCGCGGGCGGCCTCCGCGTCGCCGGTGAGGGCGTCGAGCTCACGGACGCGGTCGGTGTCGATCCGGGAGGGCAGCAGCCCCACCACGCGGATGCCGCGCGGCCCCAGCTCGTCGGCCAGGCTCTTGGCGTATCCCGCCAGGCCCGGCCGCAGGCCGTTGGAGACCACGAGCCCGGGGATCGGTTCGTGCACCGAGCCGGAGAGCACGAAGCCGATGACGCCGCCCTCGCCGAGTTCGTCGGCGGCCGCCCGGGACAGTCGTACGGCCCCGAGGAAGACGGACTCGAACGCGTCCCGCCACTGGTCGTCGCCGATGACGTCGGTGCCGCCCGCCGGCGGGCCGCCCACGCTGACGAGGAGGCCGTCGAGCCTGCCGAACGCCCTGCGGGCGGCGGCGATCAGCCGCTCCGGAGCCTGCGGTTCGGCGTTGTCGGCGACGACGCCGGTGGCCCGCTCGGCGCCGCCCAGCGCCGCGACGGCGGCGGCGACCGACTCCTTGCGGCGGCCGCCGACGACCACCCGTGCGCCGTCGGCCGCCAGTTCCCGCGCGGCGGCGAAGCCCAGCCCGCGGGTCGCGCCCGTGACGACGTACACCCTGTCCCTCAGCCCGAGATCCATGGCCTTATCGTGCCCGGTCGCGGCCGGAGAGCGTGAGCGCGGTGTTGACGAGTCCGATGTGGCTGAACGCCTGAGGGAAGTTGCCCAGTTGGCGCCGCTCGACCGGGTCCCACTCCTCCGCCAGCAGACCGACGTCGTTGCGCAGGCCCAGCAGCCGTTCGAACAGGGCGCGTGCCTCGTCGGTGCGGCCGATGCGGTGCAGCGCGTCGGCGAGCCAGAACGAGCAGGCCAGGAAGGCGCCTTCACCGCCGGGCAGCCCGTCCACGCTGCTGTCCTCCAGGGTGTAGCGGCGGACGAAGCCGCCGTGGTCCAGTTCGCGGCGCACCGCGTCCACCGTGCCGACCACCCGGCTGTCGGTGACGGGCAGGAAGCCGACCTGCGGGATGAGCAGGGTCGCCGCGTCCAGTTCCTTGGAGCCGTAGTACTGCGTGAAGGTGTTGCGCTCCCGGTCGAAGCCCTTGCGGCACACCTCGCGGTGCACCTCGCTGCGCATCGCCCGCCAGGAGTCCGCGTCGCCGGACAGATGCGGCAGGCCCTCCAGGGTGCGCACCGCCCGGTCGGCGGCCGCCCAGGCCATCACCTTGGAGTGCACGAAGTGCTGCCGGTCGCCGCGCACCTCCCACAGGCCCTCGTCGGGCTCGCGCCACTTGCTCTCCAGGAAGTCCATCAGTGTGCGCTGCACCGCCCAGGCGTGCGGTTCGTCGCGCAGCCCGAAGCTGCGGGCCAGGAACAGCGAGTCGAGGACCTCGCCGTAGACGTCGAGCTGGAGCTGCTTGGCGGCGGCGTTGCCGGTCCGCACTGGCAGGGACGCCTCGTACCCGGCCAGCCAGTCCAGCTCCTCCTCGGGCAGCCGGCGCTCGCCCGCCAGCCCGTACATGATCTGGAGGTCGGCCGGGTCGCCGGCGACGGCGCGCAGCAGCCAGTCGCGCCAGTGGTAGGCCTCCTTGAGATAGCCGGTCTCGACCAGCACGTTCAGGGTGAGCGTCGCGTCGCGGAGCCAGCAGAAGCGGTAGTCCCAGTTCCGCACCCCGCGGATCTCCTCCGGCAGCGAGGAGGTGGCGGCCGCGACGATGCCGCCGCTGGGCGCGTACGTGAGCGCCTTGAGGGTGATCAGCGAGCGCAGCACCGCGTCCCGCCAGGGACCGGCGTAGCGGCACTTGGCCGACCAGGACTCCCAGTCCGCGCAGCTCTGCTCCAGTGCCCGGAAGGGGTCGATCAGGCGTGGCCGGCTCTCGTGCGAGGGGTGCCAGGTCAGGACGAAGGCGATCCGCTCGCCCTCGGCGACGGCGAAGTCCGCGTGGGTCGCGAAGCCCTTGCCGTACATGGGCACCTGGGGTAGGGAGCGCAGCCACACCGAGTCCGGCCCCGCGATCGCGACGCGGTGGCCGTCGGTGCGGCGCATCCAGGGGACGACCCGCCCGTAGTCGAAGCGCAGCCGCAGCTCGCTGGCCATCGCCACGCGCCCGCGTACGCCCTCGACGATGCGCATGACGTCCGGCGCGCGATCGCGCTGCGGCATGAAGTCGATCACCTTGGCGGTGCCGTCGCGAGTCTCCCACACGCTCTCCAGCACCAGGGTGCCGTCGCGGTACGAGCGGTGCGTGCAGGGCTCCCCGTGCCGGGCCGCGGCCGGGGCGATCCGCCAGTTGCCGTTGTCCTCGTCGCCCAGCAGCGCGGCGAAGCAGGCGGAGGAGTCGAAGCGCGGCAGGCAGAGCCAGTCGATGGAGCCGCTCCTGGAGACCAGCGCGACGGTCTGCAGGTCGCCGATGATCGCGTAGTCCTCGATCAGTGCCGCCACGGTCGGCCTCCGTCTCTCCCTCTTACGAGGGTCCCTGCTCTACGAGGGTGCCCCCGGCGCTAGGGCGACGCGACCGCAGCGGCGACCGGCTCGGCCGTACCGCCCGCCTCCCGCGCCGCCGCGTCGCGGGCGGCGAGCCGCTCCCGACGCTCCCGGCGGACGAGGATGACCCAGCCGACCGGCACCATGGCGGTGAAGAGCCACCACTGGATCGCGTACCCCATATGCATGCCGATGCTGCTGTGGTCGGGGTCCGGGATCAGCTCGGGCTGCCGCCCGGAGGGCTTGGGAGAGGTTGTCTCCAGCTCGATGTAACCGCCGACCGGCCGCTCCGCCGCGGGCAGCTCCTCGGCCACCAGGGCGCTGTTGATCAGCATGATCATGCGGTCGGGCAGCCCGCCCTTGTTCCGGATGCCGGTCGCCGCCGTCGTCTCGTCCGGGCGCAGCCGGCCGGTGACGGTGACGTCGCCGGACGGGGCCGCGGGGACCTTCGGGAGCTTCGTCAGATCGGTACCGGCAGGGATCCAGCCCCGGTTGACCAGCACCGACCGCCCGTCGGCCAAGACCAGCGGGGTGATCACGTGGTAGCCGATGCTGTCGCCGTCGGCGGCGGTGCGCTGGCGGGCGACGACCTCGTGGGCGGTGTCGTAGCGCCCGGTCGCGGTGACGGTGCGGTAGACCTCCCGCTTCGGCACGGCCGCGCCGGGGGCGGTCAGCGACTCCACCGGGGCGGGCTTCGCCCCGAGGTTGTCCGCGATCAGGTGGTTGCTGGCCACCCGGCGCTCGTGGCGGTGCATCTGCCAGAAGCCCAGCTCGACCATGGTGGGCATCAGGAGCAGTGCGATGAGGGTGAGGATCACCCACTGCCGGGACAACAGGAAGCGGTACACCCCACGACCGTACAACTCGGTCGCGGGGCGCTCCGCGGAGGGGTCGGGCGGCGCCGCCGCGCACCCGCCGGGATCAGCGCCCGCCGGGGGTCAGCCGCCGCCGGGCAGCGAGCCGACCCGGTCGATGATGCCGCTGCGGCCCTCGGCCTTCGAGCAGTGGCCGCCGCAGTACCAGTGGCCGTCGACCTCGACCCCGTGGCCGACGATCCGTACCCGGCAGTGCTCGCAGATCGGGGCCATCCGGTGGATGGCGCACTCGAAGCTGTCGAAGACGTGCACGGCCCCCTGGGCGTGCACTTCGAAGCTCATCACATAGTCGTTTCCGCATACTTCGCATCGGGCCATGAGGCCCAGGGTGCGGTCCGGGCCCCGGCGCGGCAATCGGTGACCGGGTGCGTCGCGGGCGCACCACTCGAACGGCGGTGTCAGCCGTGCACGTCGGGCGCGGGGGCGACGTCGCCCAGCAGGTCGGCGAAGCGGCGCTCGCCGACCACCGGGGTGCCGAGCTGCCGGGCCCGTACGGTCTTCGTGGTGAGCGAGTCCGGGTCGTTGGTCACCAGGAGGCTGGTCAGCCGGCTCACCGAGGACGACACGTGCAGACCCGCCTCGGTGGCGCGGTCCTCCAGCAGTTCGCGGTCGATGCTCGTGTCGCCCGAAAAGGCGACCCGCATTCCCTGGACCAGTGGTCCCCCGGACTCCAGCCGCCCCGGGTTGGGGTAGGGGCAGGGCGGCCGCCTCCGCGCGGGCCGCCAGCTCATCGGCCGGTAGGTGTTGCGGTAGCCCGCGGAGGCCGACTGCCCGGGGACGGCCGTGTCGATCCACTCCGTCAGCGGACGGCAGGCGTGCAGCGGCAGCCGGAGTCCGCCCGCCGCGGCTTGCCGCAGACTGGGACGGAACACCTCCGCCAGCACGCGGGCGTCGTCCAAGGCGTGGTGGGCGCGCTGCTGGACCACGCCGAAGTGCGCGGCCAGGGACTCCAGCTTGTGGTTGGCCAGCGGCAGCGCCAGCGCCTTGGAGAGCACGATGGTGCACAGCCGGTGCTCCACGGGCGCCACGGTGCCCGCCCGCGCGAACTCCCGGGCCAGCATGGACCAGTCGAAGACCGCGTTGTGGGCGACGAACACCCGGCCCGACAGCCGGTCCGCCAGCTCTGCGGCGACCTCGCCGAAGAGCGGGGCGTCCGCCAGCATGTCCGAGGTGAGGCCGTGGATCCACACCGGGCCCGGGTCCCGCTGCGGGTTGACGGGGGTGTACCAGTGGTCCTGCACCTCGCCGTGCGCGTCCAGCCGGTAGACGGCCGCGGACACTATCCGGTCGTCGCGGCCGAGGCCGGTGGTCTCGACGTCCACGACGGCGTATCCGTCGGGGTAGGCCTCTGGCCACGACGGTTGCGGAAGCTGGGGCGCGTGCATGGAGGAACACAATACGGGCGGCCACCGACAGTCCCCGCCGCCACCCGCCCCTGGCGCACCGTCGGATGCCCCCGTGGGCGGTCCGTCCGGGGGCGCTGCGGCGGGCGTGTGACGCTTCGGTCCGGCCGGTCAACCACCCGCCGTACGGCTCCGGTCGGGCTCGCGCACCGCCGCGGCGGCCGGCCCGGCGGACCTCCTCGGATACCCCCGGGTAGAACCGATCGGTAACGACCTCTGGCCGTGGCCGCCAGGCGCCCTTAAGGTGCGCGCATGCCGCAACTGCCCGATGCCGTGATGTGGTCCATACCCGCGTTCGTGCTGCTCACCGTCGTGGAGCTGATCAGTTACCGCATCCATCCCGACGAGGACGCCGCCGGGTACGCCGCCAAGGACACCGCGACGAGCCTGTCGATGGGACTCGGCAGCCTGTTCTTCGACTTCCTCTGGAAGATCCCGATCGTCGTGGTCTACACCGCCGTGTACGAGTTCACCCCGCTCCGGGTGCCCGTGGACTGGTGGACGATCCCGCTGATGCTGCTCGCGCAGGACTTCTTCTACTACTGGCAGCACCGCGGTCACCATGTGATCCGCATCCTCTGGGCGAGCCACGTGGTGCACCACTCCAGCCGGAAGTTCAACCTCTCCACCGCGCTGCGCCAGCCCTGGACCGGCATGACGTCATGGGTGTTCTACCTGCCGGTGATCGCCTGCGGGGTGCACCCTGCGGCACTGGCGTTCTGTTCCTCGCTCAGCCTGGTCTACCAGTTCTGGATCCACACCGAGCGCATCGACAGGATGCCCCGCCCGGTCGAGTTCGTCCTCAACACCCCCTCGCACCACCGCGTGCACCACGCCTCGCAGGGCGGCTACCTGGACCGCAACTTCGGCGGCATCCTGATCGTCTGGGACCGGTTGTTCGGTTCCTTCGCCGCGGAGGGCGAGCGGCCGGTGTTCGGGCTCACCAAGAACATCACCACGTTCAACCCGCTGCGGGTGGCCACCCACGAGTACGCCGCCATCGCCCGTGACGTCGCCGCCGCCCGCACCTGGCGCGACCGCGCGGGCCACGTCCTGCGCGGTCCCGGCTGGCGGCCGCGGGGCGAGGAGCCCGCGGCGTGACGCGCGAGCGCGCCGCCCGCGCGGCGACGGCGGCCTTCGCGGTGGTGGCCGCGGCCCACCTGGCGGCGCAGCTCGCGGGGTCCGCGACGGCCGGCCACCTCACCAAGCCCGTCCTGGTGCCGCTGCTCGCGGCCTGCGCGGTGCTGCGCGGCGGCCCCCGGCTGCTGGTGGCCGCGCTGCTGTGCGGCTGGGCGGGGGACGTGCTGCTGCAGCTCGACGGGGACACGTCCTTCCTCCTCGGGATGGGCGCGTTCGCGGCCGGGCACGTCTGCTACCTCACACTTTTCACCGCCGGCGGGGCCTTCGCCGACCGGCGGCGCGCGGCCCGCACGGCGGCCGGCTACGCGGTCGTGTGGCTCGCCGCGCTCGTGGTGGTGTGGCCGGGTCTGCCCTCCGGGCTGCGCGTGCCGGTCGCCGCGTACAGCCTGCTGCTGACGGCGATGGCGGCCGGCGCGGCGGCGCTCGGCCCGCGGGCTACGGCGGTGGGCGGGGCGCTCTTCCTGCTCTCCGACACCCTGCTCGCGACCCGGCTCGCCGACCTCCCGCAGCTCCCGGCGGCCGACTTCTGGATCATGCTCGGCTACCTCGCCGCGCAGTTCCTGCTCTCCACCGGCCGGTACGGTGGTACGACCCCGTTCGAACAACCGCCGAGGACGACTTCGTATGCGCGCCACCGTGATCCACGCCCCCCACGACATCCGGGTGGAGGAGGTGCCGGACCCGGCGGTGCGGCGGCCCACCGACGCGGTGGTGCGCGTGGTGCTGGCCTGCATCTGCGGCAGCGACCTGTGGGCGTACCGTGGCGAGTCGGCCCGTGAGCCGGGACAGCGCATCGGGCACGAGTTCCTCGGCGTCGTCGAGGAGACCGGCTCCCAGGTGTCCGGGCTCAGGCCCGGCGACCTGGTCGTCTCCCCCTTCGTGTGGTCCGACGGCACGTGCGACTACTGCGCGGAGGGCCTGACGACCTCCTGCCCGGCCGGCGGTTTCTGGGGCCAGGTCGGCTCCGACGGCGGCCAGGGCGAGGCCGTACGCGTCCCGTTCGCGGACGCCACCCTGGTGCGGCTGCCCGCCGAGGCGCTGTCCGACGACCGCCTGCTGGCGAGTCTGCTCACCCTCTCCGACGTGCTGGGCACCGGCCACCACGCCGCCGTCGGCGCCGGTGTGCGGCCCGGGGCCACCGTCGCGGTCGTGGGGGACGGCGCGGTCGGCCTGTGCGGGGTGCTCGCCGCGCGGCGGCTCGGCGCGGAGCGGATCATCGCCCTCGGCCGGCACGAGGCCCGCACCGCCATCGCCCGTACCTTCGGTGCCACCGACGTCGTCGCCGAGCGCGGCGAGGCGGCCGTCGAGGCGGTCCGCGAACTGACCGGCGGCCACGGCGCCCACGCGGTCATCGAGGCCGTCGGAACCGAGCAGTCGATGCGCACCGCGGTCGCCGTCACGCGCGACGGAGGTGCCGTCGGCTACGTCGGCGTCCCGCACGGCAGCGCCACCGGCCTCGACCTGAGCGACATGTTCGACCGCAACGTCTCCCTGCGCGGCGGCGTCGCCCCGGTGCGCACCTACATCCCCGAACTACTCCCGGACATCCTCGACGGGACGATCGACCCCTCCCCGGTCTTCGACCTCACCGTTGGCCTGGACGGCGTCCCGGGCGGCTACAAGGCGATGGACGAGCGCATCGCGCTGAAGGTCCTCGTCAAGGCCTGACCCCGTCCCGGACAGCGGCCCGGACAGCGGCTCAAACAGATGGAACGCCCGGCGGGATCCCCCGCCGGGCGTTCCATCTGTCACGCGGGGCGCGTCACTTGGTGACGGCGTCCAGGGCGTCGACGATGCCGTGGCCGTAGAAGCTGGTCACGTGCCGTCCCGTGATGCAGGTGGCGTCCTGCACACCGTTGCCGTCCGGGTCGTACAGACCCGTCGGGCAACGCGGGTCGTCGGCCTGGGCCTTGAGCATCCCCTGCAGCTGCTGCGGGGAGGCGTGCGGGTGGCGGCTCTTGATGAGCGCGGCGACGGCGGCCACGTGCGGGCTGGCCATCGACGTGCCCTGCAGATAGCCGTAGGTGTTGCCGGGCAGCGTCGACAGGATGCGCCCGTTGGCCGAGGGGGTGGCGGGGATCTGGTAGCGGTCGCCGCCCGGGCCCGCGACGTCGACGACGCCCAGACCGTAGCTGGAGTAGTACGACTTCAGCTTCTGCACACCGGTCGCGGAGACGGTGACGACGCCCGGTAGCTGCGTCGGGAGGTCCCAGCAGACGTGCGGGTCGATCGTCCGGGTGACCGGGGTGGTGTCGTCGGGGCTCGTCGCGTCCTCGATCGCGTGCGAGTCGAGGTCGTGGTTGGAGTTGCCCGCCGAGGCGACGTTCAGCACGCCCTTCTTGTGGGAGTACTGCGCGGCCCGGTTGACGGCGTCGACGATGGCCCGCTGGTCGGGGTCGCCGAAGCAGTTGTAGAGCCACGGGTCGATGTAGTAGCTGTTGTTGGTGATCTCGACGCCGTGGTCGGCGGCGAAGACGAAGGCGCAGACCACGCTCTCCGGGAAGAACAGCTGGGTGACGGGGTCGGCCACCTTGATGGAGGCGACCTTCACGCCCGGGGCGACACCCGCCACGCCGATCCCGTTGCGCGCCGCGGCGATCTCACCGGCGACGTGCGTGCCGTGGTAGGCCTCCGGGACGTAGGGACGCCAGGCGCCCGGGCTCGTGTCGGCCTTGCCGCCCACGCAGTTGGCGGACTGCGAGGCCGAGAAGTTGGCGGTGAGGTCCGGGTGCGTGTCGTCGACGCCGGTGTCGATGACGGCGACCGTGACCTTGCGGCTGCCCGGGTTGATCCGGGCGGCCTTGTCGGCCTGGATGGCCGGCAGGTCCCACTGGTCCGGCTCCATCGGCTCCTGCCCGGCGGTGGCCGCGGCCTTCGCGCGGGCCGCGCCGGCGGCGGTGATCTCCTGCACCGCGCCCAGATCCGTCGTCGACGCCGTGGACAGCGCGGCCGTACGGGTCGCCCCGGCCGTCTGCACACCGCGCACCTTGCGCATCTCGGAGGCGAACGCGGGGTTCGCGGAGTGGACGACGATCACGCCGATCCGGTCGTAGGTGGTGACGATGTCACCACCGCTGCGGGACACGGCCCGCTCGACGGACTTGATGGTTCCCCGGTCGGTCTTGGTGTTGACCACGTACGACAGTGTCGGGCCGTCGTACGCGGCACCGCCGCCGTTCGAGGCGGATCCGGCGGTGGCGGCCGAGGCGGCGTTCGGCAGGAAGGCGAGGGCACTCGCCACCGCGAATCCGATGGGTATCGCGAAGGCGCGGCGCCGTCCGGGCAGTGGAGCCATGGGATCTCCAATCGTCCAAACACCCGTCCTGGCGGGCCGAGTTGCCCTTGGACGGGTACATGACGCTGGAAGCTATCGCCGCCGTCCACGCGCTATCAATGGATTGGTAAAGAAAGCTCTGGTTCCGGTTGCCGAAGAAGAACCAGTTTTCAACTACCGCCCCCTGTCGAAGGCCGTGGTTGCGCCTCTACCATGCGCGGGTCCGATCTTTACGTGACGTAGCTCACGTCGGCGCCCCGTGCGCCCGCGCGGGTCGCGTCACCTGCTCATGCCCTCTCAAACTCCGCCCCCACAGGAGGCATCGTGGACCCCGCACGACCTTCGGCAAGCTCCGGTCCGCCGTCTGCCGACTCGTACGCCGAGGTGCAGGCGAGCGCGGAGTTCGCCCAACTGCGCCGCTCGTACCGCTCGTTCGCGTTCCCGCTCACGGTCGCGTTCATCACCTGGTACCTGCTGTACGTCCTGCTGTCGAACTACGCCGGCGGCTTCATGGACACCAAGGTCGTGGGCCACATCAATGTCGCCCTCGTCTTCGGGCTCGCGCAGTTCGCCACCACCTTCGGTATCGCCGTCTGGTACTCCCGGCACGCGAACGCCAAGCTCGACTCCCGCGCCGACGCCATCAAGGCGCGCCTGGAAGGCCCCGGCACCCGGGGCGCCGACGACACCGACGACACCGACGACACCGAGAGCACGGAGGCCACCGCATGACCGCGCTGCACACCACGGGAGTCCAGGTGGTCGCGGTCGGCGCGAGCGAGCACCGGCCGCTGATCATCACCCTGTTCTCGGTCTTCGTCGTCGCGACGCTCGGCATCACCGTCTGGGCGGGCCGCCAGACCAAGGACGCCACCGACTTCTACGCCGGCGGCCGCTCCTTCAGCGGCTTCCAGAACGGCCTGGCGATCTCCGGCGACTACATGTCGGCCGCGTCCTTCCTGGGTATCGCCGGCTCCATCGCCCTCGTCGGCTACGACGGCTTCCTCTACTCGATCGGCTTCCTCGTCGCCTGGCTGGTGGCGCTGCTGCTGGTCGCCGAACCGCTGCGCAACTCCGGCCGGTTCACCATGGCCGACGCCCTCGCCTTCCGGCTGCGGCAGCGCCCGGTGCGCACGGCCGCGGGCATCTCGACCATCGTCGTCAGCATCTTCTACCTGCTGGCCCAGATGGTCGGCGCGGGCGCCCTGGTGGCGCTGCTGCTCGGCATCACCGGTGAGGGGCCGCGCCGTTTGATCGTCATCCTCGTCGGCGTCGTCATGGTGCTGTACGTGACCATCGGCGGCATGAAGGGCACCACCTGGGTGCAGATGGTCAAGGCGGTGCTGCTGATCGGCGGGACCTTGCTGATCACGTTCCTGGTCTTCGCCAAGTTCAACTGGAACCTGTCCTCGCTGCTCGGTGCGGCCGCGGACAAGAGCGGCAAGGGGGCGGCGTTCCTGGAGCCGGGCCTGAAGTACGGCGTCACGGCGACCTCGAAGATCGACTTCATCTCGCTGGGCCTGGCCCTCGTCCTCGGCACGGCCGGTCTGCCGCACATCCTGATCCGCTTCTACACGGTGCCCACCGCCCGGGCCGCCCGCACCTCGGTGAACTGGGCGATCGGCATCATCGGCTGCTTCTACCTGATGACGATCGCGCTGGGTTTCGGGGCGGCCGCGCTGCTCACCCCGGAGACGATCACCACCTCCAACGCGGCCGGCAACACGGCGGCCCCGCTGCTCGCGCAGGAGATCGGCGGTGGCGCGGGCTCCACGGGCGGCGCGATCCTGCTGGCGGTGATCTCCGCGGTGGCCTTCGCCACCATCCTGGCCGTGGTCGCGGGCCTCACCCTCGCCTCCTCGTCGTCCTTCGCGCACGACCTGTACGCCAACGTCATCCGCAAGGGCACGGCGAGCGAGAAGGAGGAGGTCGCGGCGGCGAAGATCGCCGCGGTGGCCATCGGGGCCGTGGCGATCCTGCTCGGCATCTTCGCGGGCAAGCTCAACATCGCCTTCCTGGTCGCCCTGGCCTTCGCCGTCGCGGCATCCGCGAACCTGCCGACGCTCCTCTACAGCCTGTTCTGGAAGCGCTTCAACACCACCGGGGCGCTGTGGAGCATCTACGGCGGCCTGGTCACCTCCGTGTTCCTGGTGGTCTTCTCCCCCGTGGTCTCGGGCAAGGCGACCGCGATGTTCCCCGGCGTGGACTTCCACTGGTTCCCGCTGGAGAACCCCGGGATCATCTCCATCCCCGTCGGTTTCCTGCTCGGTGTGGTGGGCACGCTCCTGTCCAAGCCGGAAGAGGACGCCGACCGCAAGTACGCGGAGCTGGAGGTCCGCTCCCTCACCGGAGCCGGAGCGCATTAAACAGACTGTTGAACGTCAGTGCCGTCCCGTAGGCTGCAAAGTAACGGGACGGCACTGACGTCCCACCGACCGGACCCTCTAAGGGAGGCGCGCCGTGCTGATCGACACCTACGGCCGGATCGCGACCGACCTCAGGGTCTCGCTCACCGACCGGTGCAATCTGCGGTGCACCTACTGCATGCCCGAGGAGGGCCTGCAGTGGCTCGGCAAGCCGGAGCTGCTCACCGACGACGAGATCGTCCGGCTCGTGCGGATCGCCGTCACCACGCTCGGCGTCAAGGACGTCCGCTTCACCGGGGGCGAGCCCCTGCTCCGCCCCGGCCTCGTCGGCATCGTCGAGCGCTGCGCGGAGCTGGAGCCCCGCCCCAAGCTCTCCCTCACCACCAACGGCATAGGCCTCGCCCGTACCGCGGCCGCGCTGCGCGGGGCCGGGCTGGACCGGGTGAACGTCTCCTTGGACACCCTGCGGCCCGACGTCTTCCAGACCCTCACCCGACGCAAGCGGCACGAGGACGTCGTCCGCGGCCTGGAGGCCGCCCATGCCGCGGGACTGACCCCGGTCAAGGTCAACACCGTCCTGATGCGCGGCATCAACGACGACGAGGCCCCCGAGCTGCTGGCCTGGGCCCTGGAGCACGACTACGAGCTGCGCTTCATCGAGCAGATGCCGCTCGACGCCCAGCACGGCTGGCAGCGCAGCGACATGGTCACCGCCCAGGAGATCCTGGAGAGCCTGCGGACCCGCTTCACCCTGACCCCCGAGGCGGACGAGGCCCGCGGCCACGCCCCCGCCGAACGCTGGCTGGTGGACGGCGGCCCCGCCCGGGTCGGTGTGATCGCCTCCGTCACGCGGCCCTTCTGCCGGGCCTGCGACCGCACCCGGCTCACCGCGGACGGTCAGGTGCGCAACTGCCTGTTCGCGCGCGAGGAGAGCGATCTGCGCGGCGCGCTGCGCTCCGGCGGCTCCGACGAGGAGATCGCCGAACTCTGGCGCACCGCGATGTGGGGCAAGAAGGCCGGCTCCGGCCTGGACGACCCCACGTTCCTGCAGCCCGAGCGGCCCATGTCAGCCATCGGCGGCTGAGCTCGTCTCCCACTCGTCGAAGGGCACGACGTCCTTCAGGAAACCGCGGACGCCCAGGAACGACGACAGGTGTTCGCGGTGTTCCTCGCACGCCAGCCAGGTCTTGCGGCGCTCGGGTGTGTGGATCTTCGGGTTGTTCCAGGCGAGTACCCACACGGCGGGGGCGCGGCAACCCTTGGCGGAGCAGATCGGGGATTCGTCGGTCACGAACCCCATCCAAACATGGCGACGCCGGGCAGCCACGGGGGGAGCCGCCCGGCGTCGGTCCGTCGCTCCGACGGGGGATGCGGAGCGCGTACGCAGTATGCCACGCGGCAAGGCCCCCAGTGCAGTGGATCCTCATGATTGATCTGAGGTTTTCTTGAGCTTCGGAGCGTGGCCGGAGCGGGGAAAAGGTTCAGGCCTGACCGGAACGACGCCGTCCGTCCTCTTCCCGGGTCCGCTCCGCCGGCAGCAGCGGTTCACCGGGGCCGAGCGCCGGCGGGACCGGCGGCGCGATCCGGGCCGACGGCAGCCCCGGGGCGTTCTCCCGGCCCGCGTTGGCGATGACGACCGCGACGTACGGCAGCACCAGACCGAGCACCAGCGCGATCCAGGCCAGGGGCGTCGAGACGTTCCACAGGACGACCGCCAGGATGAACGACAGGGTGCGGACCGACATCGAGATGATGTAGCGCCGCTGCCTTCCGCGGACGTCCTCGGTGAGCCCCGCCGCGGTCCCGGTGATCCGGAAGACCTCGGTACCGCTCCGCTTCCGCATCACGTTCCACCACCTGCTCGAAGCGCCGGAAGCCACCCGGTTCCGGCACGACCCACGTTACGCCGTGGGTCCGTCGCAGTGGAGACCGGGGAGGCCGCCAGGGTGTGACAGCACCCGCCGTACGGCGTATGGCCGCCTTCCGCATGCGTCGTACCCGGGCCACGCCGAAACTGACCGCATGAACTGGTTCTGGGCGATCATCGTCGGCATCGTGCTCGGCTTCCTGGCGAAGCTGCTCCTGCCGGGGAGGCAGGACATCCCCTGGTGGCTCACCATCATCTGCGGCATCCTCGGCGCCTTCCTGGGCAACGCGGTCGCCGGATGGATCGGTGTACGGCACACCAGCGGCGTCGACTGGATCCGTCACGTGCTGCAGATCCTGGGCGCGATCCTCGTGGTCGCCGTGATCACCCCGCTGTGGGCCTCGGTCCGCGGCAGGCGGCGCCGTACGGCCGGCTGACAGGACGTACCGGCCGCCCGCCAGGGCGCCCCGCTCAGTGGGCGTGCTGCCGCAGATGGGTCGGCGGCACCAGGTCGGTGAGCCACACTCCGTTGGCGCTCACCCGGAACACGTGGCCCGTGGCGGCCAGCCCCGCCGCGTCCACCGCCAGCACCACCGGACGGCCGTGCCGCGCACCGACGCGCACGGCCGTCTCCACGTCCGCGGACAGGTGGACGTCCTGCCGGGACATCGGCTTGAGCCCCTCGCGCAGCACGATCGGCAGGGTGGTGCTCGCCGTGCCGTGGAAGAGGACGGCCGGCGGATCCGCCGGGGACAGCCCGAGGTCGACCTCGACCGAGTGCCCCTGGCTGGCCCTGATCCGCCGCCCGTCGTCGGAAAAGGCGTACCTCTTCTTGTTGTTGGCGGCCACGACGTGATCGAGGTCGGCGCGCGAGAAACGCCGGCCGGCCCGGTGGGACGCGGCGATCAGCTCGTCCACGTCCACCCAGCCGGCCTCGTCGAGGGTGATCCCGATCGAGGCCGGGTCGTGCCGCAGCACCCGCGCCAGAAACTTCGAGACCTTGACCGTCTGCTTCTCGTCCATCGCCCCACCCGTCGTCCTGGTCAGACCCCCTGGCTGACCGAGCTCATGTTGAAGTCCGGGACCCGCATCGCCGGGAACGCGGCCCGGGTGAACCAGTCGCTCCACTCGCGCGGCAGCGTCCGCTCGGTGCGGCCCACCTCGGTGGCCCGGCCCAGCAGGTCCACCGGCGACTCGTTGAACCGGAAGTTGTTCACCGCACCGGTCACCTCGCCGCCCTCCACCAGGTAGACCCCGTCCCGGGTCAGCCCGGTCAGCAGCAGGGTGGCCGGATCCACCTCGCGGATGTACCACAGGCAGGTCAGCAGCAGGCCGCGCTCGGTGTCCGCGACCATCTCCTCCAGCGACCGCTTGCCGCCGCCGTCCAGGATCAGGTTGCCCCCGGACGGCGCGAACGGCAGCCCGGTCAGACCGGCGCTGTGCCGGGTGGTGGACAGCCGGTTGAGCACGCCCTCGCGCACCCAGTCGGTCGCCTCGACGGGCAGCCCGTTGTCGAAGACCGACGCGGTGTCGCCCGAGGCGTGCGCGATCACGAACGGCGCCGACTCCAGCCCCGGTTCGTTCGGGTCGCTGCGCAGCGTCAGCGGCAGTTCCGAGAGCTGCTCGCCGACCCGGGTGCCCCCGCCCGGCCGGCTGAAGACCGTACGGCCCTCCGCCGCGTCCCGGGCCGCGGCGCTCCACTGCTGGTAGATCACCAGGTCCGCCACGGCGGACGGCGGCAGCAGGGTCTCGTACCGCCCGGCGGGCAGGTCGATCCGGCGTTCGGCCCAGGCCAGGCGCTGAGCCAGGTCGGCGTCGAGGGCCGCCGGGTCGACGTCGGTGAAGTCGCGGGTGGCGGCACCGGCCCACGCCGAGCGGGACATGTCCTCGGACTTGGCGTTGAGCTCCAGGGTGCCGCTGGGCTGGTCGTGACGGAGCCGCAGCCCCGAGGACGTGCCCAGGTAGGTGGAGGTGACGGAGTGGTACGCGAATCCGTACAGCCTCCGGCCGCCGGCCCGCGCCGCGGCGAAGGACTCGCCCAGGGCGGGCGCGAAGGCGGCGAACACCTCGGAGGAGGTCTCGGCCGGCGGCTCGGTGAAGGAGGCGCTCTCCGGCACCCCCTCGACCAGCGGCTGGGCGTCCTCGGCGGGGCCGGCGGCACGCGCGGCCGCCTCCGCGGCCCGTACCAGCGGCTCCAGTTCGTCCGCGGTGACCGCGGCGCGGGACACCACGCCCGAGGCGGTGCCCTGGGCGCCGTCCACCGTGGCGACCACGGTCAGGGTGCGGCCCCGCGTCACGCCGTTGGTGGTCAGGGCGTTGCCCGCCCAGCGCAGGTTGGCCGAGGAGTCCTCGTCGGCGATGACGACGCAGCCGTCCGCCCGGGACAGCTCCAGGGCGCGCTCGACGATCTCGTGGGGCTTCGAAACGGAGCTCATCGACCGGCCTCCTGTGTGGTGTTGAGGATGTTGACGCCTCGGAAGAGCGCGGAGGGGCAGCCGTGCGAGACGGCGGCGACCTGTCCCGGCTGGGCCTTGCCGCAGTTGAAGGCCCCGCCCAGGACGTAGGTCTGCGGCCCGCCGACGGCCTCCATGGAGCCCCAGAAGTCGGTGGTGGTGGCCTGGTAGGCGACGTCGCGCAACTGCCCGGCCAGCCGGCCGTTCTCGATCCTGAAGAAGCGCTGACCGGTGAACTGGAAGTTGTAGCGCTGCATGTCGATCGACCACGAGCGGTCGCCCACGACGTAGATGCCGCGCTCGACGCCGCCGATCAGCTCCTGCGTCGACGGCCCGTCCGGCGCGGGCAGCAGCGACACGTTCGCCATCCGCTGCACCGGCACATGACCGGGGGAGTCCGCGTACGCGCAGCCGTTGGAGCGCTCGAAGCCGGTGAGCCGGGCGATCCTGCGGTCGAGCTGGTAGCCGACCAGGACGCCGTCCTTGACCAGATCCCAGGACTGACCGGCGACGCCCTCGTCGTCGTAGCCGACGGTCGCCAGGCCGTGCTCGGCGGTGCGGTCGCCGGTGACGTTCATGTGCGCGGAGCCGTACCGCAGCTTGCCCAGCTGGTCGAAGGTGGCGAACGAGGTGCCCGCGTAGGCGGCCTCGTAACCCAGCGCGCGGTCCAGCTCGGTGGCGTGGCCGATGGACTCGTGGATGGTCAGCCACAGGTTCGACGGGTCGACCACGAGGTCGTACGAGCCGGCCTCCACCGACGGCGCCGCCATCTTCTCGGCGAGCAGCCCGGGGATCTCCGCGAGCTCCGCGTCCCAGTCCCAACCGGTGCCGGTCAGGTACTCCCAGCCGCGACCGGCGGGCGGCGCCAGGGTCCGCATCGAGTCGAACCCGCCGGACTTCGGGTCCACGGCGACGGCGGTCAGCTCGGGGTGGACCCGCACCCGCTGCTGGGTCGTGGTCGTCCCCGCGGTGTCCGCGTAGAACTTGTTCTCGTGGACGGTCATCAGGGAGGCGTCGACGTGCGACACGCCGTCGGCGGCCAGCAGCCGCCCGCTCCACTCGGACAGCAGACCCGTCTTGTCGGCATCGGGCACATCGAAGGGGTCGACCTCGTACGAGGAGACCCACACCCGGTCGGGGTGGACCGGCTCGGCCGCCAGCTCCACCCGCTCGTCGGAGCCCGCCGCCGCGATCACCTTGGCCGACAGCTTCGCCATCGCCACCGCCCGCCCGGCCACGCGCGCCGCGGCGTCCATGGTCAGGTCGACCCCGGAGGCGAAACCCCACGCCCCGCCGTGCACCACGCGCACCGCGTAGCCGACGTCCGTGGTGTCGGACGAGCCGGACGCCCTCCCGTCGCGCAGTCGCCACGAGGCGCTGCGCACCCGCTCGAAGCGGAAGTCGGCGTGTTCGGCGCCCAGCGCGCGGGCCCGTGCCAGCGCCGCGTCGGCGAGCGCCCTGAGCGGCAGCGCCAGGAATGACTGATCGACCTCGTGGGGCACGTCGGCCTCCCCTTCTGTCCAGTCGTCGACGTCTCCGCAGTGAATCATGCCGCTCTGACAATCCGCCCGCCTGCGGTTTTCTGTAGGGACTCGACAGCGACTCGCACATGCCCCTGTCGGGGGTCGATTCCACGTACCGCGAGGTAGGCAGATAGTTTTCTGGAGTACCAGACCTCTAGGGAAAGGGTGATCCGTTGAGCCGCTCGGTTCTCGTCACCGGAGGAAACCGGGGCATCGGCCTCGCCATCGCCCGAGCGTTCGCCGACGCGGGCGACAAGGTCGCCGTCACCTACCGCTCGGGCGAGCCACCCGAGGGGTTCTTCGCCGTCAAGTGCGACATCACCGACGGTGAGCAGGTCGAGCGGGCGTTCAAGGAGATCGAGGCCCAGCAGGGCGCGGTCGAGGTGCTGGTGGCCAACGCCGGCGTCACGCGCGACCAGCTGCTGCTGCGGATGTCCGACGACGACTTCACGTCGGTCCTGGACACCAACCTGACCGGCACCTTCCGCGTGGTCAAGGCCGCGGTGAGGAAGATGCTGCGCGCCCGCAAGGGCCGCGTCGTGCTGATCTCCTCCGTGGTGGGCCTGACGGGCCAGGCGGGACAGGCGAACTACGCCGCGTCCAAGGCCGGTCTGGTCGGTTTCGCGCGCTCGCTGGCCCGTGAGCTCGGCTCCCGCAACATCACGGTCAACGTGGTCGCCCCCGGCTTCGTCGACACCGACATGACCCGGGTGCTCACCGACGAGCAGCGCCAGAACATCGTCGGCCAGGTCCCGCTGGCCCGTTACGCGCAGCCCGAGGAGATCGCCGCCTCGGTCCGCTTCCTCGCCTCCGAGGAAGCCGCATACATCACCGGAGCCGTCATTCCCGTCGACGGCGGATTGGGCATGGGTCACTGAGCACATGAGTGGAATCCTCGCTGGAAAGCGCGTTCTCATCACCGGCGTGCTGATGGAGTCCTCCATCGCCTTCCACACCGCGAAGCTCGCCCAGGAGCAGGGTGCCGAGATCATCCTCACGGCGTTCCCGCGGCCCACGCTGACCGAGCGCATCGCCAGGAAGCTGCCGAAGCCGGTCAAGGTCATCGAGCTCGACGTCACCAACGACGAGCATCTGGCCTCCCTCGCCGACGTCGTCGGCGAGGAGCTGGGCGGCCTCGACGGCGTCGTGCACTCCATCGGCTTCGCGCCGCAGGACGCGCTCGGCGGCAACTTCCTCAACACGCCCTTCGAGTCGGTCGCCACCGCGATGCACGTCTCCGCGTACTCGCTGAAGTCGCTCACCATGGCCTGCCTGCCGCTGATGCAGGAGGGCGGCTCGGTGGTCGGCCTCACCTTCGACGCGCAGTTCGCCTGGCCCCAGTACGACTGGATGGGCCCGGCCAAGGCGGCGCTGGAGGCCACGTCCCGTTACATGGCCCGGGACCTCGGCAAGCAGAACATCCGCTGCAACCTGATCTCGGCCGGACCGATCGGCTCCATGGCCGCCAAGTCCATCCCGGGCTTCAGCGACCTGGCCGACGTCTGGAACCACCGCTCCCCGCTCGAGTGGGACCTCGCCGACCCCGAGCCGGCCGGCCGCGGTGTCGTCGCGCTGCTGAGCGACTGGTTCCCGAAGACGACGGGCGAGATCATCCACGTCGACGGCGGTCTGCACGCGGTGGGCGCCTGATCGCACGGCCGTCCCGGCCCCTTCGCGTACGGCCCAGCAGACCGGGTGGCCTGGGCCCGCGGGCCGGGAGGATGGCTGTGCGGGGGAGAGCCGGGGGTGAGCGGAGGGAGGCCGTGCATCGTGCGTGCCTGTGTGCGTGCCTATGTGTGCGCCGCGGCGGCGGTCGCGGCGTGCGCCGCGGGCGTCGGCCCGGCGGTCGCGGCGGGGGCCGCCGCACGGCTGCCGGACGTCGCGGAGTGCCGGACCTCGGTGCAGGGCAGCGAGGGCGTCGCCGTGTGCTTCAACCCCGACCCCGACCTGGACCGCGTTCAGCTGCACATCGAGTGCCTCCAGTGGTGGGACCCGGACGTCGACGGAGTCCTCGTCCCGGTCGGACCCGCCGAGACTGTCACCCTGAGCGACCGCTGCTGGAAGGAGATCCAGGAGATCTGGGTCACCGGGACGCTGGGCTGAACCGGCAGCTGAAGGCGTGCGCCGACGCTTCGGCGGAGGCCGCCTCCGGATCGCCGGCCCGGATCGCCTCGACCAGCCGGGCGTGGTCCACGTACTGCTCGGGGCGCAGCTCCTCGCCGACGTCCGCGCGCAGGAACGCGCGCAGCACCTCGCCGAGGTCGGCGTAGAGCTCGACGACGACCTCGTTGTGCGAGGCCGCCACGACGGACAGGTGAAGTGCCGCGTCGGCGTCGACGAAGGCCTCGGCGTGGCCCGACTCCCAGGCACGTTCCCGCCGTGCCAGGGCCGCGTCCAGCTGCCTCAGGTCGCGATCCGTGCGGCGCCGCGCGGCGAGCGCGGCGGCGGACGCCTCCAGGGCGCTGCGCAGCTCGGCGACGTGCTGCGGGTCCGAGCCGGCGAAGCGGCGGTGCATGACCCCGGCCAGCTCGCTGGTGGCCAGCACATAGGTGCCGGAGCCCTGCCGGATGTCGAGCAGTCCATTGTGCGCGAGCGCCCGGACCGCCTCGCGGACGGTGTTGCGGGCCACCCCCAGCTGCTCGACCAACTGGGTCTCGGTGGGGATCCGCGACCCCACCGGCCACTCACCGGAGGTGATCTGGGCGCGCAGCTGCGCGATCACCTGGTCGGCCAGGGCGGAGCGCCGGGGCGAGGTCAGGGGCATGGGCTCTCCTCGACATTCATCCCATCATTCTATGATGGTCGGCATGCGTGACGACGAAGCGACGCTCGACCCTGCCACGGAACGGGCCACCATGCCCGCACACCTCCCCACCGCCGCGCAAGGCGTACGGCGCACCCGGATCCTGGTGGCCGTCGCATTGGTGCTCGCCGCACTCAATCTGCGGCCCGCGATCACCAGCCTCGGCGCGCTCCTGGAGGAGGTCCGCGACGGCCTCGGCATGAGCGGCGCCGTCGCGGGCCTGCTCACCTCCGTCCCCGCGCTGTGCTTCGCCGTGTTCGGGGTGACCGCGCCCCGGCTGGCCCGCCGCCGCGGCCCGGGTGCCGTGGTCTGCGCGGGTCTGGTCGCGATCACCCTGGGGCTCCTCCTCCGCCCGTTCACCGGCGGCACGGTGCCCTTCCTCGCCGCCAGCGCCCTCGCGCTGGGCGGCATAGCCGTCGGCAACGTCCTGATGCCCGTCGTCGTCAAGCGCTGGTTCCCGGACCGCGTGGGCACCATGACCGGTCTCTACTCGATGGCCCTGTCCCTGGGCACCGCCCTCGCAGCCGCGGCGACCGTCCCGGCGACCCGCGCCTTCGGCGGCGACTGGCGGCTCGGCCTCGCGGCCTGGGGCGTGCTCGCCGCCGTCGCCGTACTGCCCTGGCTCGCCCTCGTCCGCGACCGGGGCCCGGCCCCCGCCGCCTCCCCGCAGGCCGCGGCCCCGGAGCGGGCGCAGGCCCGCAGCATCGCCCGCAGCCGCACCGCCTGGGCGCTCGCCGTCTACTTCGGGCTCCAGGCCACGGGTGCGTACATCACCATGGGGTGGCTCCCGCAGATCTTCCGAGACGCCGGGGTCTCCGCCTCCACCGCGGGTGTGCTGCTCGCCGTCACCATGGTGATGGGCGTGCCGCTCTCCTTCGTGCTGCCCGCGCTCGCCGGCCGGATGCGGCACCAGGGCGGACTCGCCGTCGGCCTCGGCCTGTTCGGGATCGCCGGCTACGGCGGACTGTGGGCGGCCCCGGCCGCCGCGCCCTGGGTGTGGGCCCTGCTGCTGGGCATCTCCAACTGCTCGTTCCCCCTCGCGCTCACCATGATCGGGATGCGCTCGCGCACCGGCGGCGGGGTCGTGCGGCTGTCCGCCTTCGCGCAGTGCACCGGCTACCTGCTCTCCATCCCCGGTCCGATCCTCGTCGGCACCCTCTACCAGCACACCGGCGGCTGGGACCTGCCGGTGGCCTTCATGCTGGCCCTGCTGGTGCCGCAGATCGCCGCGGGTGTGGTCGCCGGCCGCGACCGCGCCGTGGAGGACGAGCTCTGACCACCCGCGTGTGAGGGCGGCAGCGACGGATGCGAGACTGGGCGGCATGCCCGTGCTCGAGCCCGACCCCCCGCAGCCGCAGAAGAAGCTCCTGATCGTCTTCGGCCTGATGATGGCCGTCCCCGCCTTCGTCGCGGTGATCGCCGTCATCGGCGCCAAGTTCGGCTGACCCGCCCCCCCCGAGACCCGGGGTAGGGACAACCCCACCTCCCCTGGGGGGCCAGGGTCAGGGTCAAGTGGGTGGGCCACCCGATGGGACCGGCGGCCGCGTTTCCGTAGCGTCGTGGTGCAAGGCGGGACGACGTCCCGGCACCCCGGCCGACCCACGGAGGCGCCCCGTGTCCACGCAGGCTGTTCCCTCGCGTACCCCGCGAACCCGCGCCGCCCGCCCGGCGGTCGGGGGCGGCACGCAGACGCGCCTGCCGTGGTGGGCGCTCGCCCTGCCCGCCCTCGCCTTCGCGGCGCTGCTCGCCCTGGTCGTGGGCCCGGGGGCCACGGAGGCCTCGGCCGCGGAGCCCGTCGGACAGCTCCTGCACGCGGTCGGCCAAGGGCTCCCGGGGCTCCTGCAGCACCTGCTGTGACCCTCCCGCGGCGAACCGTGATCCGTCCCGCAGCCCGCGCCTGGCGGCCGGATTTCTGGAAAGCTGAGGGTCATGAGCGCAGCTGCATCGCCCCGCCGGATCGTCCTGCTCCGGCACGCCAAAGCCGACTGGCCCGACGTCCCCGACCACGAGCGACCGCTGGCGGAACGGGGACGCAAGGAGGCCCCCGTCGCCGGCCTCAGGCTCGCCGAACTGGGGATCCCGTTCGAACTCACCCTCTGCTCCTCGGCCACGCGCACCCGCGAGACGTGGAAGCTGGCCGCCCACGAACTCCCGCACCGCCCCCGCACCGTCTACGAGGAGCGTCTCTACGACGCCACCCTCGGTGATCTGATCGCCCTGCTCAACGAGACCCCCGAGGACGTCGACGACGTGCTGCTGGTGGGGCACAACCCGGCCATCCACGCGCTCGCGGACGCCCTCGCGGCGGAGAGCGACGGGGACGCCCGCGCGCGGATGAACCGCACGGGCTTCCCGACGGCGGCCATCGCGGTGATTACCTTCTCCGGTCCCTGGAAGACGGTCGAGCACGGCGTCGGCCGCCTCGTCGACTTCTGGTCCCCGCACGACTGAGCCGCCCCCGGACGCGGCCCGGTGAGCCGCGGGGACGGTACGGCGAGGGCCCCGGAGCGCCTGCTGCCGGGGCCCTCGCCGTACCCGTGGAGCCATGCTGGTCAGGCGGTGGCGCCGTCCCGGGCGTCGGCCGCCTCGACCTCCTCGCGGGTGATGCCCAGCAGGTAGAGCACGGTGTCCAGGAACGGCACGTTGACCGCGGCGTCCGCGGCCCGCCGCACCACCGGCTTGGCGTTGAAGGCGACCCCGAGGCCCGCCGCGTTGAGCATGTCCAGATCGTTGGCGCCGTCGCCGATGGCGACGGTCTGGCTCAGCGGCACCCCGGCCTCCGCCGCGAAACGCCGCAGCAGCCGGGCCTTGCCCGCCCGGTCCACGATCTCGCCGGTCACCCGGCCGGTGAGCTTGCCGTCCACGATCTCCAGGGTGTTGGCGGCCGCGAAGTCCAGTCCCAGCCGCTCCTTGAGGTCGTCGGTGACCTGCGTGAAGCCCCCGGAGACCACGCCCACCTGGTACCCCATCCGCTTGAGCGTGCGGATCAGCGTGCGCGCCCCGGCCGTCAGCCGCACCTCCTGGCGGACCTTGTCGATCACGGACTCGTCCAGTCCCTCGAGCAGGGCGACCCGCGCGTGCAGGGACTGAGCGAAGTCCAGTTCGCCGCGCATCGCCGCGGCCGTCACCTCGGCGACCTGGTCCTCACAGCCCGCGTGCGCCGCGAAGAGCTCGATCACCTCGTCCTGGATGACGGTGGAGTCCACGTCCATGACCACCAGCCGCTGCGCCCTGCGGTGCAGGCCCGCCGACACCACGGCCACGTCGACCCCGCGCTCGTGGGCCTCCAGCGCCAGCGCCGGGCGCAGCAGGTCGGTGGCGACGCCGGAGACGGCGAACTCCACCGCGGTCACCGGGTACTTCGCCAGCCGGAAGATGCGGTCGATGTTGCCGCCCGCGCCGGTGATCCTGGCCGCTATGGCGGCCGTGGACTCCGCCGTCAGCGGATGCCCCAGCACCGTCACATGGGAGCGGCCCTCGCCACGCGGCCGGTTGTCTCCGATACCGGAGATGATCTCGGCCTGCAGGCGCATCGACTCCGCCCACGCGTGCACCGTCGCGCGCAGCTCGCCCTCCTCCGAACGGCCCGCGGGGGCCGGCACCAGGGCGCAGAGCACGATGCGCCCCCGGGTGACGACCTGCTCGATGTCGATGACGTTCACCTGGAAGCGGGCCAGCGTCTCGAAGAGCCCGGCGGTGATTCCCGGCCGGTCCTTACCGAAGATCTTGACCAGCAGCGTCGGCACATTGGCGGCGGTGGCAGCGGTCGCCTGCGATGCGTCGTTCATGGTGTCTCCACCGTATCGGGCACCGTGCCCGGGACGGACATGTGTTCCGCCTGGCGGACACCGCCCGTGGTCAGCGGCGGCCCCCGGGCGCGCCGGGTGGCGGAGGGCCCTCGCGCGGCGGGCCGGGCGGCCCCGGGGGAGGACCGGGCGGCGGGGGCAGCGGCGCCCCGGTGACGGTCCGCGCGGAATGCGGCGCCTGACCCCGCGGCGGCGGGCCGTGGGGCGCCTGACCCTGCGGCGCGGGGCCCTGCGGGGGCTGCCGGTAGGGGTTGGGCCCGGTGTCCGGAGGGCCGTAGCCGGGGCTCGGGACGTACGGGCCGGGCTGGTACGCGATGCCCGGATAGGTGCGCGAGCTGCTCTCCCCGGCCGCCGCCTCGGCCGCACGGCGCAGCGCGTACGGCGACACCCGGCGTCCGGCGGTGCCCGTCGCCAGCGCCAGCAGCGCCCCCGCGCCACCCGCCAGCGCCCCCCAGACCGCGCCGAGCAGGAACGCCAGGGGAAGGCTGCCGTGCAGGTCGATGCCGGCGCCCACCGCGTCGAAGCCGAAGACGGAGACACCCGCGTCCACCGAGACACCGGTCACCCACACCAGCAGCGGGAAGGCGACCGCCGTGACCAGTCCGAGCCGTATCGCGCAGCGCCCCGCGTACCCGGCCCGCGTCGTCCCCCACCGCGGGGTGCGAGCCGCGGCCAGCGCGCCCGCGGCCAGCATCATCAGCGCCGCGGCGACGGTCAGCAGCCACACCCGCTGGTCGTACTCGGCCAGCCGGGCGGGCGTCACCGGCTCCTCGGCGCTGGTCGACAGCAGCCGGTCCAGCGGATCCGGCAGCACCTTCGCCAACTCCCCGGTGGCCGTGCCCCGCCAGGACACGAACAGCCCGAGCGGCACCGCCAGCCACACCCCGTTGGGAGCCCCCAGCAGGGCCGCCCCGGCGATCCGGCCCGGCTCGTCACCCGTCACCGCCGCGTACCCGGCGGCGGCGCAGCCCGCGGCGACCGCCAGCAGCAGCACCCAGCGCAGCGCCGACGCGGCGGGCCGGACGACCCGGTGCAGCCCCTCCAGGGCGGGGGGCAGCGGCGTACGGCGCGAGCTGAGCAGCGCCAGCACGAGGACGACCAGCACCCACAGCAGACCGCCCAGCAGGCTGCGGCCGGTGGCGACGTGGAAGCTCACCGAGGCCTTGGCGTCGATCAGGTCCTGCAGCCCGTCCCCGAGCCCGCCGCCGAGGTCACCGATGCCCGGCAACCCGTCCGTCAGGCCGCCGCCCTTGTCCCCGCCCAGCGCGTCCCCGTCGAGGGCGATGGTGTCCTCCCCGGCCCACGCCAGCGCGCCCAGCAGGGTCACGAACAGCACCACCACCGCCCCGGCCCGCGCGGCCAGTTCGCCCCCGGGGACGGTCAGCCCCGCCCCGCGCAGCGACCGCAGGAACACCCAGGCCAGCAGCAGGGCACCGATCAGGCCGACGCCCAGCGGCATGAGCTCAAGCCGGCCCGCGCCGCCCGCGCCGCCCAGACCGAACACCGCCACGTCACCGGAGGGGACGACCTTGCCGCCCACCGCCATGGCGACCACGGCCGCCGTCATCGGCCCCAGCGAGCCCGCGGTGTCCGCGCCGAGCAGGTGCAGTCCCAGCGCCGCGGCCCCCACCATCCCCAGGTACGCCCAGCTCACCGCGGCGACCGCGGCGAGCAGCACACCGCCCCAAGGGAGCGGTCGCCCAGGGCGCGCGGGCGCGTTCGAAGGTGTGGAGGTGTACGCGGTCATGCCCGCCCCCGAGGTCTCGCGTCCGAACCGCCTGCGCTGCATGGTGCCCCGATCCGTCATGATCCGCACGGTTCAGGGGCGGTTACCACTCTCCGGTGGTGTTTCGGCGCCGTCAACGGCTTCTCGGAAGAGGGTTCACATCACCGCCGCGGCACGGCTTCCTGACGGGTGCGCGTGCCTGGAACAGTTCCGCCCGATGTTCGCAATCCCTAGACTCCCCTCATGGGGAACTCGGGGGACAACTTTGTGGGGCTTGGGGTGCCTGGACTCGTACTCGAACTGAACGGACGGACGTGGGCGCTCGATCCGGCCAGGTCGTACAGCCTCGGCCGCGATCCGCAGTCGGACGTCGTCCTCGACGACGCGCGGGTCTCCTGGCGGCACGCCACCATCCGCCGTGGCGAACGCGGTTGGGTCGTCGAGGATCTCGGCAGCACCAACGGGACCTACGTTCAGGGTCAGCGCGTCCACGCCTACGACGTCGCCGCGGGCGCCACCGTCAACCTCGGCAACGCCACCGACGGCCCGCGCCTGAGCTTCAGCGGCGGCGCCGCGGCCGGCGGTGACCTCTACAGCGCCGAGACCGCGCTGGCGAACCCGCAGCAGGGCCGCCGGTCCGGGCCCGCCGCGCCGGTGACGCCCGACTCCGGCGGCCCGCCGCGGCAGGGCGGCTGGGGGAACGGCTCGCCCGCCGCCCACGTGCCGCAGCCCTCGCCGGCCTCCCGTCCGGACCAGCGCAAACCCCAGGCCCGCATCCCGTCGCCGCAGGGGCCGTCGGGCGGCGCCGGCGCGCCGCCCGTGTACGGCGACCGCAGCCCGACGACCTTCCACCACCTGGTGCTCGGCCGCGTCATGAAGATCGGCCGTGCCCTGGAGAACGAGCTGGTCGTCTCCGACCTGCAGGTCTCCCGCTTCCACGCGGAGTTCAGGGCGCACCCCGACGGCCGTTACGAGATCGTCGACCTCGGCAGCCACAACGGCACGTACGTCAACGGCCAGCCGATACAGCGTCATCTGCTGGGTCCCGACGACATCGTGGGCGTCGGCCACTCGACCTTCCGGCTCGTCGGCGACCAGCTCGAGGAGTTCGTCGACACCGGCGAGATCTCCTTCTCCGCCCGCCGGCTCACCGTCCGGGTGCCGCAGGGCAGCACCACCAAGACCATCCTCAACGACGTCTCCTTCGGCGTCCCCGAGAAGTCGCTGGTCGCCGTCATCGGCCCGTCCGGCTCCGGCAAGTCGACGCTGCTGCGCGCCCTGACCGGCTACCGCCCCGCCGAAGAGGGCGAGGTGCTGTACGACAGCCGCAACCTCTACAAGCAGTTCGCCGAGCTGCGGCAGCGCATCGGCCTCGTCCCGCAGGACGACATCCTGCACAAGGAGCTGACGATCCGCAGAGCCCTGCGCTACGCGGCCAAGCTCCGCTTCCCCGGCGACACCAAGGCCGCCGAGCGCGAGGCCCGCATCGACGAGGTGCTGCGCGAACTCAAGCTGGACGTCCACGCCGACAAGCGCGTCACTTCGCTCTCCGGCGGCCAGCGCAAGCGGGTCTCCGTCGCCCTGGAGCTGCTCACCAAGCCCTCGCTGATCTTCCTGGACGAGCCCACCTCCGGTCTCGACCCGGGCATGGACCGCGACGTCATGAAGCTGCTGCGCGGCCTCGCCGACGACGGCCGCACCGTGCTCGTCGTGACCCACTCGGTGGCCGAACTCGCCCTGTGCGACAAGCTGCTGGTGATGGCGCCGGGCGGCGCCGTGGCCTACTTCGGCCCGCCGGAGGAGGCGCTGAACTTCTTCGGCTACGAAACCTGGGCCGACGTCTTCTCCGCCTTCGAGAACTACCGCGACTACGACTGGTCCGGCCGCTGGCACGGCTCCCAGCACTACCAGATCTACGCCGCGGACCTGGACGCGGTCGCCCCGCAGTCCGTAGGCGCGGCCCCGCAGCGGGCCAAGCCGCCCAAGCCGCAGAGCTGGCCGGCGCAGTTCGTCACCCTGGTCCGCCGCTATCTGTCGGTGATCGCCTCCGACCGCGGCTTCATGGCCCTGATGGTGATCCTCCCGGCCGTCCTCGGCCTGGTGAGCGTGGTCATCCCGGCGAAGTTCGGACTGGCGCCACCCGACGAGGCGGGCAAGTTCAACACCGACGCCGGCACCATCATGCTGATCATCGCGGTCGGCGCCTGCTTCTCGGGCGCCGCCAACTCGGTGCGCGAGCTGATCAAGGAACGCGTGATCTACGAACGGGAACGCGCCACGGGCCTGTCCCGCTCCGCGTACCTGCTCTCCAAGGTCTTCGTGCTGGGCCTGATCAGCGCCCTGCAGGGCGTCATCATCTGCGCCATCGGGCTGTCGGTGCGCAAGCTCCCCGAGGAGGGTCTGATCGTCAAGGGCTTCCCGGCCGCGGAGATCACCCTGGTGGTCATCGCGCTGGGCTTCACCTCGATGATGTTCGGCCTGGTCATCTCCTCACTGGTGAAGACCGCCGAGAAGACCATGCCCCTGCTGGTGATGTTCGCGATCGTCCAGGTCGTCTTCACCGGTGTCCTGTTCCAGATCTTCGGCACCGTCGGTCTGGAGCAGGTGGCCTGGCTGATGCCGTCCCGCTGGGCCGTCGGCGCCGCCGGCGCCACCCTGGACCTCGGGCACATCATGCCGCCCTGGGACCCGGCCAAGCCCGACAACCTCGACCCGCTGTGGGAGCACTCGGCGAGCCAGTGGGGCTTCGACATGGCGATCCTGCTCGGCATCGCCCTCGTTTGCGGCATCCTCGTGCTGCGGCTGCTGCGCCGCCACGAGCCGGAGGTCATGCGCAAGTAGCGGCCGCTCGTACGACGACGGAAGGCGGCGGCTCCCCGGGGTGGGGAGCCGCCGCCTTCCGTATGCCGTGCGTCCTGCGTGCGCCGGCTCAGTACCAGTGGTTGGCCTGCCAGAACGACCAGGCGCCGCAGGGGCTGCCGTAGCGCCCGTTCATGTAGTCCAGACCCCACTTGATCTGCGTGGCCGGATTGGTGCGCCAGTCGGCGCCCGCGGAGGCCATCTTGGCGCCCGGCAGCGCCTGGACCAGGCCGTACGCGCCGGAGGAGGGGTTGACCGCGTAGGGGTTCCAGGTGCTCTCGTGCATCACGATGTTGGAGAAGCACTGGAACTGCGCCGCGTCACCGATGATCTGCTGCGCCATCTGCTGCGGGGTGCCGGACGGCGCGGCGGGCGCCTGCGGGGCGGCCGCGCGCGGCGCGGAACGCGAGTTCTCCTGCCGCTGCTGCGGGACGAGGGCCTTGCGCTCATGGCTGCGGTTCGCCGCCTGCCGCTCCTGCCGGCGCGCCTCGTCCGCGGCCTTGCGCGCCCGCTCCTGCGCCTGGCGCTTGCGCACCACGGCCTGGTGGGCGACATGGGCGGCGTGCTGCTTCGCCAGCACCTTGCGGTGCGCGACGTGGGCGGCGTGCGAGGCGTGCTGCTCGGCCGCGACGGACCGCGCCCGCTCCGCGGCCGACTCCGCCGCCTTGCCGGAGGCCTGCGCCGTCCCGCTGGTCCCGGTCACACCGGTGATGGCCAGGACGCCCACGCCGGCCGCGGCGATGCCGGCGGCGGAGTACTTGTGGGCCTTGGTCAGACGGTCGAACTTCGGGATCGTCGGGAGCTGCATGGGGGAGTGACCTCTTCCATTCGGCTGCGCTCCACTCCCGCCCTCGGGCAGGGAGAAGCGCCGCATGTCCAACACGGCGCGGAGCGACCCGAGCATTGTTAGCCCCGGCAAATTCCCCAGCCAAACCCACCCATTACTACCCGAAGTCGTAGTCGCCGGACCGGCCGGGTACGGCGCACGCCGTATCTCCGGCCCATCCGGCAGCCCGTGCACTACTACGCGCCCTCGTACGTGATGTACGTCCTGTGCGCCGCCTCACAGGTGCGTCGCGCACCGCGACCGCGCCACGACGCCACGTGCCCCGGGCGAGGAGGTCAGGGCAGCAGCAGGTTCACGTCCCCGAACTCGTGCCAGAGGTAACCAGCCCCCACCGCGGCGTCGTAGACCCGTTCCAGCAACTGCCGCCCGGCCACCGCCTCCAGCATCAGCACATGCGAGGCCGCCGGGTCGTGCAGCCCGGTGAGGAGGCCGTCCACCGCCCGCACGCCCCGCTCGGGGGTGACCACCAGGTCCGTCCAGCCGCCCGCCGCCGCGACCCGCCCCCGTGCGTCGGCCGCCGTCTCCAGGGCGCGCACCGCGGTGGTGCCCACCGCCACCACCCGCCCGCCGCCCGCCCGGGCGGTGTTCACCAGCCACGCGGTGCTCTCCGGCACCGAGAACCGCTCCGGGTACGGCGGCTCGTGCGCCTCGCCCGAGGACACCCCGGTGTGCAGCACCACAGGGGCGAACTGCACCCCCCGGCTCACCAGAGCCGTGACCAGCCCGGTCGTGAAAGGGCGGGCCGCGCTCGGCATCTCGGCCGAGCCGAGACCGTCGTCCGACGGCACCGAGAACACCGTCCGGTACGCCGCAGCCGGCTGGTCCCGCTCGGTGTACGCGTACCGGATCGGCCGCCCGTGCCGGTGCAGGAACGCCATCGCGTCCGCCACCGACGCCCGCGCCACCCACAGCCTCTCCCCGCAGGGGCTCAGCGGCTCCTGCGGCACCAGCCGCTCACCGCCGGGCAGCGCCACCGCCACGCCCGCCGGGCCTCCCGCGCGCGGGCGGGTCGTACCCCGCCCGTCGGGCGTCCGCAGCTCCACCACCCAGCGCCCGTCGTCCAGCAGACCCGAGAAGTGCACCACCACCGGCGCCTCCTCGAGCGTGGCGTCCACCGCCGCCGGCAGGGTCCGCGAGGTGTTCACCACGAGCACGTCCCCGGCCCGCAGCAGCTCCGGCAGGTCGCCGAACGCGTGGTGCGCCACCTCGCCCCCGGCCCGCCGGCCCACCAGCAACCGCACCCCGTCACGGCCCGACGCCCCGCCGGAGCGCTGCTCCACCGGCACGCGCGCCGCCAGTTCCTCCGGCACCCTCAGCGCGCCCAGCGCGGTCACCGCCCGGCCTCCAGCAGCGCCGTCGCCACGTAGCGGCCACTGGCCGCGCCGCCGTCGAGCAGCCCCAGCACGGGCGGCACCACGGACCCGGGAGCCGGACGCCCGTCCGCGTCCGGATCGTCGGGCACCGCCGCCGCGTACAGCTCCGTCCCCATGTCGCCCGGGTCCAGCCACCACACCCGCAGGTCCGGTTCCTCCGCCGCCAGCACCGCCGACAGCTGCTCCAGCGCCGCCTTGCTCGCGCCGTACCCTCCCCAGGTGGGGTACGCCTCCACGGCGGCGTCCGAGCTGATGTTGAGGACCGCCCCCCGCCGCCGGCCCAGCAGCGGCAGAGCCTCCTGTACCAGGCCCAGCGCGGCCACCACATTGGTCTCCAGCGCCGCTCGCAGCCCCTCCAGCGGATGATCGGACAGCGGCCGCAGCGGCTCGGCGCCCAGCGCGCTCGCGTTGTTCACCAGCAGGTCCAGCCCGCCGAACTCCCAGGCCGCCGCGACCAGGTCCACCCGGTGCCGCGGATCGGTGACGTCACCGGGCAGCGCGGCCACCCGGGTGCGTTCCGCCAGCTGCCCCTCCGCCTGCTTCAGCGCCCCGGCCGACCGCGCGTCGATCACCAGGTCCCAGCCCCGCTCCGCGAGCGCCCCGGCGAGGGCCCGGCCCAGTCCCCGCGACGCTCCCGTGATGATTGCCACCGGCATGACGTGTCCTCCCGCCGGCCGCCCGGCCCGTCGCCCGGCGGCTGCCCCCACCGTAGGAACGGCCCCGCCCCGGGCACCTCGGCCGCCCGCAGCACGGGCGGAAGGCACTTCGCCCTAGGTCCGCGGACCCGGGGGAGGTCGGTCAGGAGGCCGATCCCGCCGGTCCCACCCCGCCGGTACGGTGAGGTCATGTCCAGCCGATCGTCCCGACGCGGCATCGAGGCGGTGAGTGAGGCCGTCCTCGCGATGAGCCGCCACCTGGAAGTGCGCGAGGTGCTGCAGACGATCGTCTCGTCCGCCCGCGAACTGCTCGAGGCCCAGTACGCGGCCCTGGGCGTGCCGGACGACCACGGCGGCTTCGCCCAGTTCGTCGTCGACGGCGTCAGCGACGAGCAGTGGAAGGCCATCGGCCCGCTGCCCCGGCAGCACGGCATCCTCGCCGCGATGCTCCACGAGGCCACCCCGCAGCGCCTGCGCGACGTCAAGCGCGACCCGCGCTTCGGCGGCTGGCCGTCCGCCCACCCCGACATGGCCGACTTCCTCGGCATGCCGGTGGTCGACGGCGACGAGATCCTCGGTGCCCTCTTCCTCGCCAACAAGCGCTGCGCCACCCGTCCCCCGGAGGACCGCGGCGGCTTCACCGAGGAGGACGAGGAACTGCTGCGCACCCTGGCCGCGCACGCCGCCATCGCCCTCACCAACGCCCGCCTGTACGAGCGCAGTCGCGAGCTGACCCTCGCCGGAGAACGGGCGCGGATCGCCCACGAGCTCCACGACGCCGTCTCGCAGAAGCTGTTCTCGCTGCGGCTGACCGCCCAGGCGGCCTCCGCCCTGGTGGCCCGCGATCCGGAACGCGCCCGCGAGGAGCTGCGGCAGGTCGCCGCCCTCGCCGCCGAGGCCGCCGACGAACTGCGCGCGGTCGTGGTCGAGCTGCGGCCCGCCGCGCTGGACGAGGACGGCCTGCTGGCCACCCTGCGCACCCAGGTCGGCGTCCTGGACCGGGCGCACTCGGCGCGCATCTCCTTCGGCCACCGTCACGTGCGGGCCCTGCCCGCCGCCCAGGAGGAGGCGCTGCTGCGGGTCGCCCAGGAGGCCCTGCACAACGCGCTGCGCCACGCGGACGCCGGCCGGGTGACGGTGTCCCTGGAGGGCCGGGGCAGGGGAGCGGTGCTCACGGTGCGCGACGACGGGCGGGGCTTCGACCCGTCCGCGGTGCGTCGTGCCGGCCGCCACCTGGGGCTGGTCTCGATGCGGGACCGCGCCGACGGGGTGGGCGGCGGGCTGACGGTGGATTCGGCGCCCGGCAGGGGCACCGTGATCGAGATGGAGGTGCCCGGTGGCTGACGGCCCCATTCGCGTCCTGCTGGTCGACGACCACCAGGTCGTCCGCCGAGGTCTGCGGACCTTCCTGGAGGTGCAGCCGGACATCGAGGTGGTGGGCGAGGCCGGGGACGGCGAGGAGGGCGTGGACCGCGCCGGTGAACTCGCCCCCGACGTGATCCTGATGGATGTCCGCATGCCCGGCGTCGACGGGATCGAGGCACTGCGGCGGCTGCGCGACAACGGCAGCAAGGCCCGGGTGCTGGTCGTCACCAGCTTCACCGAGCAGCGCACGGTCGTCCCGGCGCTGCGCGCGGGCGCGGCCGGCTACGTCTACAAGGACGTGGACCCGGACGCGCTGGCCGGCGCGATCCGCTCGGTGCACGCCGGACACGTGCTGCTGCAGCCGGAGGTCGCCGACGTCCTGCTCTCCCAGGAGGAGACCACCCCCGGCCAGGGCCGCGGGGGCACCCTCACCGACCGGGAGCGCGAGGTGCTGTCGCTGATCGCCGAGGGCCGCTCCAACCGCGAGATCGCCCGCGCCCTGGTGCTCTCGGAGAAGACCGTCAAGACCCATGTGTCGAACATCCTGATGAAACTGGACCTCTCCGACCGCACCCAGGCGGCCTTGTGGGCCGTCCGGCACGGCATCGGAATCTGATCCGGTCGATCCGGCGTCGCAGGTGAGCGACACCCGGCGGCACCGAAGCCGGGGCACTTAGCGGTAGGACAAGCGGATCGTCTCGGTCCGGAGTGAGATTCATACCGTCGGGTGTATGTCGCCCGGATGGCGCAACCTGGGCGGGCGTGGGCCGTTTTCCATGGCGTGCCGCGGCGACTGCCGCGGCACCCATGCAAGGAGGGTCAAGAAACGTGAAGAACCTGCACAAGGCCGCAGCCGTCGCCATGGTCGCCGGGAGCCTCGCCATGGTCGGCGCGGGTGCCGCCTCCGCCCACAGCGGTGGCGCCCAGGCCCACGGTGGCGCGAAGAACAGCCCCGGTGTGGTCTCGGGCAACGTGATCCAGGTGCCGGTGCACGTCCCGGTGAACGTCTGCGGCAACACCATCAGCGTCATCGGCCTGCTCAACCCGGCCATCGGGAACGTCTGCGTCAATCGCTGACCCAGAACGTCACCCCCCACGGCATGGCCGTGACCACCGGCCCCGGAGCGCCTCGCCGCACCGGGGCCGGTCCGTTCGTGCTGACCACGGCGTCCTTCCGCACGGCACACGGCACGTTCCGGTGCCTCCCGCCAGATTCCGCCGTACGGAGGTTTCCGGCGCCCTCCCCGTGTCAACGCCCCGGGCTCCGCGTTCCTCACAGTGCGGCTCCTCGAACCGGGCCGTGTCATCACAGGAGGAACAGTTTCATGAACAGCGCCAAGAAGGCCGCCCTGATCATCGCCGCCGCCGGTGCGGCCGCCGCCGGTTCGGCCGGTACCGCGCTCGCCGACTCCCACGCGGGTGCCGTGGCCGCCGGCTCGCCCGGTGTGCTCTCCGGCAACGTGATCCAGGTTCCGGTGAACATCCCGATCAACCTGTGCGGCAACACCATCGACGCGGTCGGCATCCTGAACCCGGCCATCGGCAACGTCTGCTTCAACCACTGACGTGCACGGAAGGCCCCGCGGACAGCGTCGTCCGCGGGGCCTTCCGCCGTTCCGGGCCGGCCTCAGCCCCGGCGCCGCTCGACCTCCTCGACGTACGCGTTGTACGCCGCCACCTGCGCCCTCCGCGCCGTGCGCTCCACCGGCCGCAGCAACTCGGCCCGCGCGGCGATCTCCGAGGCGCTGACCGCCGCCCCGTGCCCCGCCTGGGCACCGGTCGCGATCGCGATCAGCGCGCCCACCCGCTGGGCCAGTTCCAGCACCCGCACCGCCCGCGGCGGATACCCCGGCGCCAGCACCTCGCGCCCGCGCGCCGCCCGCGCCCGGTACGCCTCCAGAGCCGCCTGGGCCGCGGGGCCCGCGCCGGCCACGTCCAGCCGCGCCAGCGCCTCCGTGGCGTCCCGCAGTGCCTCCGCGAGCTCCCGCTCCGCCTCGCCCAGCGAGGGCACGTCCGCCGGCGGCGCGTCCCGCACCTCCAGGCACCGCCACTCCACCGACACGTGCACGTCCCCCCGCGGCCCGGCCTCCACGACCTCCGGCACCAGGCCGACGGCCGGTCCGCCCACCGCGATGACGGCCTCGCCCGCCGCCAGGGCCCGCGCGTTGAACTCCGGCGGCCCGCTGAGCCCGAGCGGATGCCCGGGCACCGGGAGCGCGATCCGCAGGCCGCGGACGCCGAGCGCGCGCAACCGCCCCAGCCCCAGCGTCAGGCCCACCGGGCCGTCCTCACCGGGGAGTCCGGAGATCCGGTGGACCGAATCGTCGGCGAGCACTTCCTGAGCGGCGTCATCCGGCGCGGCAAGTCCGGCAATCAGGGCATTTCCCCAGGCCGCCAACCGTCCTGAGCGAGGTTCGTCGAGCATCCCCCCAGCCTAAGGACTGGGGCGGCCCGGGCGTGGCGTAGATTTCCTGGGGGCAGCGCCTACAGGTGCTCGCGACGGCAGACGTGCGATCGGGAAGTGGGAGACAACACGCTCATGAGCGATGTTCTGGAGCTGGTGGACGTATCCGTGGTCCGAGACGGCCGGGCTCTGGTGGACCAGGTCTCCTGGTCGGTCGCCGAGGGCGAGCGCTGGGTCATCCTCGGCCCCAACGGCGCCGGCAAGACGACCCTGCTGAACATCGCCTCGAGCTACCTCTTCCCGACCTCCGGCACCGTCCAGATCCTCGGCGAGAAGTTGGGCGGCGTCGACGTCTTCGAACTGCGCCCCCGCATCGGCATCGCCGGCGTCGCCCTGGCCGAGAAGCTGCCGCGCAGGCAGACCGTCCTGGAGACCGTGCTCACCGCCGCCTACGGCATGACCGCGCACTGGCAGGAGAGCTACGAGCAGGTCGACGAGGACCGCGCCCGCGCCTTCCTCGACCGCCTCGGCATGAGCGACTACCTCGACCGCAAGTTCGGCACCCTGTCCGAGGGCGAGCGCAAGCGCACCCTCATCGCGCGCGCCATGATGACCGACCCCGAGCTGCTCCTGCTCGACGAGCCCGCCGCCGGCCTCGACCTGGGCGGCCGCGAGGACCTCGTCCGCCGCCTCGGCCGGCTCGCCCGCGACCCGATCGCCCCCTCCATGGTGATGGTCACCCACCACGTCGAGGAGATCGCCCCCGGCTTCACCCACGTCCTGATGATCCGCCAGGGCAAGGTCGTCGCCGCCGGCCCCATGGAGACCGAACTCAGCTCCCGCAACCTCTCCCTGTGCTTCGGCCTCCCGCTCGTCGTCGAGCGTCGCGGGGACCGCTGGACCGCCAACGGACTGCCCCTGAAGTGACCCGCTGACGCCACCCGCGCACCCGGCCCCGCGCCGAAAGCGTCGGGCAGAGCCGTCGCACCCTGTCACAGATCCACTGCGGCCCCCTACCATGGGCCTGTGGACGACTGGTTGTGGTGGCTGATCGCCGCCGTAGGGCTGGGTATTCCGCTTGTCGTGACCGCGATGCCCGAGTTCGGGATGTTCGCGGTCGGAGCCGTCGCCGCCGCGATCGCGGCCGGCCTCGGCCTCGGCATCACCGCACAGGTGCTGATCTTCGTCATCGTCTCGGTCGCGGGCATCGCCGTCGTGCGCCCGCTGGCCAACCGGAGCCGCGCGCAGCGCCCGGAGCTGCGCAGCGGCATCGACGCGCTCAAGGGCCGCCAGGCCGTCGTACTCGAACGGGTCGACGGGCACGGCGGCCGCATCAAGCTCAACGGCGAGGTCTGGTCGGCCCGCGCCCTCGACACCGGACGGGCCTTCGAACCCGGCGAGAGCGTGGACGTCGTCGAGATCGAGGGCGCGACGGCGGTCGTGATGTGATCCGGCGCGCCCCCGCAACCGGAGACGGCACGGGAATTCGCCGAACCCGGCCCGCCTCCCCGCGGGGTCTGCCAGACTTGATCATGTCTTCGTACAGGTAGCCACAGGCAATCGGCGTGGGAGTGGACGTGCAGCCGATCATCATCGTCCTGATCATCCTGGTGGTGCTCGTCTTCATCGCACTCATCAAGACGGTCCAGGTCATCCCGCAGGCCAGCGCGGCGATCGTCGAGCGCTTCGGCCGCTACACCAGGACCCTGAGCGCGGGCCTCAACATCGTGGTGCCGTTCATCGACACCATCCGCAACCGCATCGACCTGCGCGAGCAGGTCGTACCGTTCCCGCCGCAGCCGGTGATCACCCAGGACAACCTGGTCGTCAACATCGACACGGTGATCTACTACCAGGTCACCGACGCCCGGGCCGCCACCTACGAGGTCGCCAGCTACATCCAGGCGATCGAGCAGCTCACCGTCACCACCCTCCGCAACATCATCGGCGGCATGGACCTGGAGCGGACCCTGACCTCCCGCGAGGAGATCAACGCGGCCCTGCGCGGCGTCCTCGACGAGGCCACCGGCAAGTGGGGCATCCGCGTCAACCGCGTCGAACTCAAGGCCATCGAGCCGCCCACCTCCATCCAGGACTCGATGGAGAAGCAGATGCGCGCCGACCGCGACAAGCGCGCCGCCATCCTCACCGCCGAGGGCATCCGGCAGTCCCAGATCCTCACCGCCGAGGGCGAGAAGCAGTCCGCGATCCTGCGAGCCGAGGGCGAGGCCAAGGCCGCCGCCCTCAAGGCCGAGGGCGAGGCCCAGGCCATCCGCACCGTCTTCGAGTCCATCCACGCGGGCGACCCCGACCAGAAGCTGCTCGCCTACCAGTACCTGCAGATGCTCCCCAAGATCGCCGAAGGCGACTCCAACAAGCTCTGGATCATCCCCAGCGAACTCAACGACGCCCTCAAGGGTCTCGGCGGCATCGTCAACCTCCCCGGCGCCCCCGGCGGCGGCCCCGGCGACGGCGGCACCCGCCGCGAGACCCCCCGGCTCGACAAGGACTGAGCAGCGCGGCCGCCGCCGCGAACGCGTATGACATGATCCGTGCGCTCCGGCTCCCCCCGGTCCCGTCAGGGGGAGAGGAGCCGCACCGACCATGGAGACGCCTATGACCTACTGGGAAGCCCTGGCCGTGTTCGCGGCCGGAATCGGGGCCGGCACCATCAACACCGTCGTCGGCTCCGGGACGCTCATCACCTTCCCCGTCCTGCTCGCCGTGGGGCTGCCACCCGTCACCGCCAACGTGTCCAACACCCTCGGCCTCGTCCCCGGCTCCATCAGCGGCGCCATCGGCTACCGGCGCGAACTCGCCGGACAGGGCCCCCGCCTGCTGCGGCTGGGCGCCACCGCCCTCGTCGGCGGTCTCACCGGGGCGATGCTGCTGCTGACGCTGCCCTCCCGGGCCTTCGACACGATCGTGCCGGTCCTCATCGCCATCGCCCTCGTCCTCGTCGTCGTCCAGCCCCGGCTCTCCCGCGCCCTCCAGGCCCGCAGATCCGGCAACGGCACCTCCGTCCCCGAGCACGGCGGCCCTGTCCTGCTGGCCGGACTCCTCCTCGCCAGCATGTACGGCGGCTACTTCGGCGCCGCCCAGGGAGTCATCTACCTCTCCCTGATGGGCGTCCTCCTCGAGGAGTCCTGGCAACGGATCAACGCGGCGAAGAACGTCCTCGCACTGATCGTCAACGGTGTCGCCGCGGTCTTCTTCCTCTTCGTCGCCGACTTCGACTGGACCGCCGTCGCGCTCATCGCCGCCGGCGCAGCCCTCGGCGGCGTGCTCGGCGCCCGCGTAGGCCGCCGCATGCCGCCCGTCGCCCTGCGCGGCGTCATCGTCGTCGTGGGCCTCGTGGCGATCACCCAGCTCCTGCTCAAGTAGCCGGGCGACCGCCCCGAGACCCGGGACTCAGGCCGTCTGCGCCAGCCAGCCGGGAACGCCCTCACGGTCCTTCAACCCGAGCGTCAGCAGCAGCGCGTCCGCCGGTGTCGGCTCGAACGGCTGGGTCAGCAGCCGCATCCCCGCCTGCTCCGGCGTACGGTCCGCCTTGCGGTGGTTGTCCTCCGCGCACGAGGCCACCGTGTTCAGCCACGTGTCCCCACCACCGCGCGAACGCGGCATCACGTGGTCCACGGTGGTCGCCCTCCGGCCGCAGTACGCGCACCGGTGCCGGTCCCTGACCAGCACACCCCGCCGCGACCACGCCGCCCGTTGTCGGAAGGGCACCCTCACGTACCTGCAGAGCCTGATCACCTGCGGCACCGGCACCTCCACCGCCGCCGCACGGATCCGCAGCCCGGGATGAGCCTGCTCGACCACGGCCTTGTCCTGCATGACCAGCACCACCGCACGCCGCAGTGACACAGTCGACAGCGGCTCGAAGGTCGCGTTCAGCACCAGCGTCTCACGCACGTCGCCCACCCCTCGGGTCCATCCCCGCCCCGTGGCGAGGTGGCTCCACTGTGACCGGGCGATACCCATGCGGACAACGCAATTTCCGCACGTGAGAGCGAACAGGAGGAAACGGGAAACGAAACGGCGCCCGCTGGCCGCCGGCCACCCCGGGCGCCCTCCCCCGTCGGGGGTCCGGGGCGCCCGGAGCGCGGCGATCGGCGTGGACGCCCGGGCGCATGACCGGGCTCCGGCGGACGGCAGGCAGGTCGCGCGGCGAGAGCCGCACAGCGCAACGCCCCGCCGCCCCCGCCACTGCGGTGCCGACCCCCGGTGACGGTCAGGTCACCAGGCAGACACCACAGTGCGATGCGGGAGCGCCGGGGCGCAACGGGATTTCAGGCCCCCGGCCGCGGCCGGGGGCGCCACGACTACTGCGGGTTCTCGTACTCGCCGATCAGGTTGGCCCGTGCGATCGCGTGGAACCGCAGGTTGAAGCCGACGACGGCGGGCGACACGTCCCCGTCCGGCCCCAGCTTCTCCTGGTCCACCGCGTACACGGTGAACACGTACCGGTGCGGCCCGTCCCCGGGCGGCGGCGCGGCACCGCCGAAGTCCTTGCTGCCGTAGTCGTTGCGCACGTGCACCGCACCCTCGGGCAGCCCCTTGAAGCCGTCGCTGCCGGCCCCTGCGGGCAGTTCCGTCACCGACACCGGGATGTCGAAGAGCACCCAGTGCCAGAAACCGCTGCCGGTGGGCGCGTCGGGGTCGTAACACGTGACGGCGAAGCTCCTGGTCCCTTCTGGGAAGCCCTCCCACCGCAGGTGCGGAGAGACGTTCCCCTCGGCGTAGACCTGCGAGTCCTTCAGCGTGCCACCCGGCTCGATGTCCTCGCTCACCACCGTGAACGACGCCACCGGCGGGTGGAAATCGTGGGGGAGCGGCCGCCGCTTCTGCTCGGTCACCTCGGTACCTCCTGCTGATCGCGAAACGCGCTTCCGCCCGCCGATCCTAGAACCAGTTGCGCTTGCCGCCGACCTCGGCCAGCCACTGGTTGAGGTACCCCGCCCAGTCGGTCGAGTGGAAGTTGTTCAGGTCCACGGTGAACGAGCGGAAGGCGTCGCTGCCCTCGCTGAACAGCCCCGGCTTCTTGTCCATCTCCAGGACGACGTCCATTTCGTGGCCGTCGGAGACGAAGCTCAGCTCCACCTGGTTCAGCCCGCGGTACTGCTGCGGCGCGAAGAACTCGATCTCCTGGTAGAACGGCAGCCGCTGCCGCGTGTTGCGGATGTGGCCGCGCTCCAGGTCCGCGTTCTTGAAGCCGAAGCCCAACTGGCCGAACGCGTCGAGGATCGCCTGCTGCGCGGGGACCGGGTGCACGTTGATCGGGTCGAGGTCACCGGAGTCCACCGCACGGGCGATGGCCAGCTCCGTGGTGACGCCGACGTTCATCCCGGTCAGGTGACGACCCAGGAACGTCGTGATCGGGGTCTCCCAGGGGATCTCCAGCCCGAACGGCACCACGTGCACCGCACCCGGCTGCACCTCGAACGCCCCGCCCAACTGCTGCCGGTGGAACTCGATGTCCTGCTTGTACTCCGTGTCCTGGCCCTCGACCTCGACACGGGCCTGCAGGCCCACCGACAGCCCCTCGATCTGCTGCGGCACCGAGCCGCCCTGGATCCGCACCTCACCCTGGACGACCCCGCCCGGGACGACGTTCGGCTCGTTGAGCACCGTCTCGACCGACGCGCCACCGGCGCCCAAGCTCGCAAGCAGCTTCTTGAAGCCCACGATGTCCCTCTCCCTTTACTGGCGGTTGCCTCGGTCATTACGAACGCGGCCCCACCCCGAACGGTTCCATTACTCTCGTACCGCATGATCCCCCCTCCGGAAAGCACCCCGCTCCCCAGGTCCTTCTTCGACCGGCCGGTGCTGGAGGTGGCCCCCGACCTCCTGGGGCGAACCCTTGTACGCAGGACGGACGACGGCCCCGTCGCGCTCAGGCTGACCGAGGTCGAGGCCTACGCCGGCCCCCTCGACCCCGGCTCCCACGCCTACCGCGGACGCACCGACCGCAACGCGGTCATGTTCGGCCCGCCCGGCCACGCGTACGTTCACTTCACCTATGCACGTCAAGGCGGTCAGCATGAACGTGGTGGATCTTGCTCACCCCGCTGAAGAAGTCGCGCCCAAGCTGCTCGGTGCCGTCCTGACCCATGAGACGCCTGAGGGAACCGTGAGCATCGCCATCACGGAGACCGAGGCGTATTCCGGTTCGGCCGACCCCGCCTCGCACGCCTACCGAGGCATGACACCCCGGAACGCCGTCATGTTCGGACCCGCGGGGCACCTGTACGTCTACCGGTCCCACGGTCTCCACTGGTGCGCCAACATCGTCACCGGGGCAGACGGCATCGCCACGGCTGTCCTCATCCGGGCAGGCCGGGTCATCGAAGGTGAAGACCTGGCCCGCGAGCGGCGAGGGGGCAGGGTCGAAAGTCCACGTCTCGCGCGAGGTCCGGGGAATTTCTGCCAAGCCCTCGGCATCACGGCGGAGCACAACGGTGCAGACCTGCTGGCAGGAGCGTCGGTCGCGCTCTCGGAGGGCGAGCCGGCACCCGCCGCACTCATCCGGGTCGGTCCTCGGGTAGGCGTGAGCAAAGCCCACGACTGGCAGCACCGCTTCTATCTCGCCGGTGATCCAACGGTCTCGGCGTACCGACTGAGCCCGAGAGCCAAGCCGTCCGCCGGAACCTGAGCCGCTGTGCGCCTCGCTGCGAACCGTCGGCGCGCGGCGCGCTCCTGGCCGGTCGGGTGACCGTCAGGATCATCGGCACTAGGCACGACGACGAGGAGCGCTCCCGGCCGTCACTCATCGGCACAGTTTCCGGAAGGTGATCCGGCGAACAGCTTCAGCGCGTCACGTACGCCATGTGGCACTGCACGAACATCGCCTGCAGTCCGGAGGACACCTCAGCGGCGATCCCGCGGCGCGACGGCGACGGCGACGGCGCCGACAGCCGCTACCGCGCCCACGCACCGCGCCGCCGTGCCCCGGGGCGCGCAAAAGGAGTCGAGCGGAACGCGTAGTCTCGGAAAGACTCCGTACGAACGGGTACGAGGCATCGAACGACACCAGGAGGCACGAGAACCGTGACGGACATCGTCGACGAGCTGCGGTGGCGAGGGCTGATCGCCGTTTCCACCGACGAGGACGCACTGCGCAAGGCGTTCGCGGACGGCCCGGTCACGGTCTATTGCGGCTTCGACCCCACCGCGCCCAGCCTGCACCTCGGCAACCTGGTGCAGATCCTCACCATCCGCCGGCTCCAGATGGTCGGGAACCGGCCGCTCGCCCTCGTCGGCGGCGCCACCGGTCTGATCGGCGACCCCAAGCCGACCGCCGAGCGGACGCTGAACGACGCCGGCGTCGTCGCCGGCTGGGTGGAGCGGATCCGCGCGCAGATCGAGCCCTTCCTCTCCTTCGAGGGCCCGAACGCCGCGGTGATGGTCAACAACCTCGACTGGACCTCGGGCCTGTCGGCCATCGAGTTCCTGCGCGACGTGGGCAAGTACTTCCGGGTCAACAAGATGATCGCCAAGGAGGCCGTCGCCCGGCGGCTCAACTCCGAGGCCGGCATCAGCTACACCGAGTTCAGCTACCAGATCCTCCAGGGCATGGACTTCCTGGAGCTCCACCGCCGCTACGGCTGCACCATGCAGACCGGCGGCAGCGACCAGTGGGGCAACCTGACCGCCGGCATCGACCTGATCGGACGCGTCGAGGGCACCTCCGTGCACGCCCTCGCCACCCCGCTCATCACCAAGGCCGACGGCACGAAGTTCGGCAAGACGGAGTCCGGCACGGTCTGGCTCGATCCCGAGATGACCACGCCGTACGCCTTCTACCAGTTCTGGCTGAACGCCGACGACCGCGACGTGTCCAAGTTCCTGCGCATCTTCAGCTTCAGGTCGCAGACCGAGATCGAGGAACTGGAGCGGCTCACCGAGGAGCGTCCGCAGGCCCGCGCGGCCCAGCGCGCCCTCGCCGAGGAGCTCACCACCCTCGTCCACGGCGCCGATCAGTGCGCCGCGGTGATCGCCGCGTCCAAGGCACTTTTCGGCCAGGGCGAACTCGCCGAGCTCGACGAGCGGACTCTCGCGGCGGCCCTCGGTGAACTGCCGCACGCCAAGGTGGCCGAGCTGGCCTCCGTCGCGGACCTCCTCGCCGAAGTGGGGCTCGTGGCCAGCAAGTCCGCTGCCCGCCGCACCATCAAGGAGGGCGGCGCGTACGTGAACAACGTCAAGATCGGCGACGAGGACGCGGCCCCCCAGGCCTCCGACCTGCTGCACGGCCGCTGGCTCGTGCTGCGGCGCGGCAAGAAGAGCCTGGCGGCCGTCGAGGTCGCCGGCGGCTGACGTCGGCTGGTTATCCACGTTTGGGCGGCGGCGGAGCTTGACTCCGCCGCCGCCCATGCGTAACGTAGCCCGAGCCGCTTGAGACGGTGCGCCCGGTTCGTCCGGATCCTCCGATCGGCGGTCACTCACCACGACGACATCCACCCCGAAGATTCGGGCGCACTTTTGTGCCCTCGAATCCCCTCGGCATGGAATCGAACGGCGAGTGGGGGGACGAATTCGCAAGACGCGAAGGAATCCGCTAACGTAGTGAATGTCGCCGAGGCGGAAGCGCCGAAAGCGAAACCCCCTCCAGAGGGTGGCAGAGAAGGAAATCGGATCTGCTAAGCTGGAGACAACGAAGGGAAAGCCCGGAGGGGCCGGTGACACGGTCTCGAAGGAAGCTTCCGTTCCTTGAGAACTCAACAGCGTGCCAAAAGTCAACGCCAGATATGTTGATACCCCGTCCATCTCGGACGAGGTTCCT